>SKRP01000088.1 GCA_007118445.1 Natronohydrobacter sp. | reverse complement strand
TGCGCCATGTAACCCTGCCGCTGATGGCGCCTTCACTGATTGCCGCGATGATGCTGGTCTTTGCGATTGCCTCACGCGAATTGGTGGCCTCGATCATGCTGGCACCGGCGGGGATGCGCACGGTGGGCACCTTTGTCTTTGCGCAATTCGAACAGGGCTCGGTCCAGACCGGCATGGCCATGAGCATGATCGCGATCACGATCACGTCCGGTATCTTGCTGGCGGTCAATCTGTGGCTTGCCCGCCAGGGCAGCAGCGCGTTTTCGGGCTGAACCTGTGGCGCTTATCGCACAACTGAGTGACCCGCATCTGCGCGATGATGGTGCCGACCCGTTCCATGATCCCGCAGAGGCTCTGCTTCAGGCCTTCGCGCAGATTGCGGCGATGGAAATCAAGCCTGATGCGATTGTGCTGACCGGCGATATCATCGACCGCAGCGCAAAAGGCTATGCGCATGCGCTGCCTGTTTTGCACAGGGCGCCGGTCCCGCTTTGGCCAATGCCCGGCAATCATGACGACCCAGCCGGGTTTCGCATCGCCTTTGATGGCTGGGCCGATTTCGCCCCTGACCATCTGAGCTTTATCGCCCCGATTGCCGACTTGCAGCTGATCGCGCTGGACAGCACGCTTGAAGATGGGCGTCCCGGCTTGGACAGATCGCGATTGGACTGGCTGGCAGATCGCCTTGGCCATGCGCAAACACCGTCAATGCTGGCGCTTCACCATCCGCCCTTCGCGACAGGCACCCCCCATCTGGACAGACCCGGCTTTCAGGACGCGGATGCGCTGTCGCGTCTGATCGAGGGCAGCGCTGTCTGCCGAATCATCGCGGGTCACAGTCATCGCGCCATCCAGACAATCTGGGCCGGATGTCTTTCCAGCACGGCATCAGCGATCGGCCATGGTCTGAGCCTGTCATTGTCTGGCGCTGAACCCCACAAACCTGTTCGAATGGCTCCGGCCTTTGATCTTCATGCGATAGGTCCGAAGGGCAGTGTGAGTTATCAGATAAAGCTGGACCAGGAGCCGCAATGATCATTTTCGGCAGCCCCACAAGACACATTCCTGGCCAGGCAGTTTCATAAGCGTGAAAATCGCTCGCAAACTTGTCTGCGGGGCTCCTGCTCTCTGCTGCAAGTCACAGTAAATGGCCCAGCGAACGGCTGCTGTAGGCATATGCTGCATGCGCAACGCAGCAATCCTGGGGCCGCTTTCCACCGAGGCTGTAGAAACCCCGATTCGGGCGAGGTCGAGCGGTATTATTTCTGCAGCGAGAGGCACGGGCGCGGCGCAGGGCAGGCGATCCTGATCTGCGTGGATGACCGCGATGCAGTGAACCGGATCGCAGGGTTGGCGCGCGACACGAATTCCCCAATGCCGCCTTGCTCGCGCGCAGCTATGATCGCGGCCATGCGATGGAGCCGATCCGCGCCGGGGTCGATTTCGAGATCCGCGAGACAGTGGAATCAGCCTTGCTGTTGGGGGCAGAGGAGCTGCGCCGACGCCATAATGCGCGCGGCACTGGCGGATACCCTATGCAGTGACATCGCATCGGCATTGACCTCCTCCACAGCACAGGAATGCGCGCGATACCACCGCCATGCAGGATATGCGTCAACTTGATCGGGGGTCACTCTAGGAATCAATCAGAGTTTTGCGCGCGCTGACTTTGGCGATTGTCCGATGTCTTTTCCAGCCGGGAAAGGAATTCCAGAAATTTGCGATCGATGCAATAACTCGGGGGCCATTGTCCGGCTGGGGGGTTGACCCGGCATGCGCGGCCGTCCAGTTTCAGCGCACATTCCGTCGGATTTGAACACTCCATACAGCGCTGCTCCAGTCGCGCCAGAGTATCCTTGTCGAGTGCGCCGTTGCTTTGCCGTTTGCGCAGATCAACGCCCATCGTCTGCGCCATGCGATACATGAGCTCGACATCCGAATGCGAATTTCCCATATCCCGATCCCCCATGATCGGGAACCCATAGCATGCTGTGTGTTACCGAATGGTAAAGGTCATTTTCAACTTTTCCGAATGCAGGGTCAGCGCAGAAATCGTGGCCAGATCGGCACCGCCGACACCCATTGATGCCCGGCGATCAGTGCGCAGAACGCCACGATACCGGCCGCAAGACGCAACCCTGCAAGCGGCGACAGCGTGACGCGCGCGCTTTGGCTGCGCCGGCGCAATTGCTGCCATGCGTCAAGTCCCATCTCGCGCTGTTTGCGTCGGTCGATCACCCGCATTCCAAGTATTGCGAAAGCGGCAAAGCCTGCAAACATCAGAGCATGCGCCAGGGTGCCATTGATCACCAGATGCACCCCCGCCCAGAGGCCGAGCGCGACCAGCACCGGATGGCGGATGTGCCCGATCACTTCGGGGCTGTCCGGGTCGAAACGGTCATTCTGTACGCCGCCGAAAGAGAACGGATTGGGCCGCCCGAGTGTCAGCGACAGCAGAAGCACCGCAGGCAGCATCCCTGCGGAAGCGATCCAATGTGCTGCGACGGGCATCGGCCACAGGACCACATGCGGGGCGCGGGCTGCAGCGACGAACAGCCAGGCCAGCACGCCAAGCGACAGGGCCGAGTAGGCAAATCCATAGCCTGCGGGGCTCAGCCTTGCGATCAGCCAAGATTTGACCGGCGGACGCACGGGAACGGCATGGGTGAACAGAAACAGCGCCCATGCCCCCATATAGGCCGCCCAGCCACTCATGTCGCCTGTGCCCGGCTGACAGCTTTGGGGGCGTGTTTGGGTCGTGTCAGAATCGGCCAGTAGATCAACGAGAAGCCACCAAAGGCCAGAACCCAAAATGTGGCAGAGAGATGCATCAGCGAAAGCTCGGCAGGGGCAAACCCGGCCAGCAGGCGCGCGACTGTCGCCGCGATCAGCGCCAGATAGAGCGCAGCGACCGGGCGGCTGGCTGTCAGCGCAAGACCGGCATGACCAAGGCTCGCCCGTGTCATGACAGCCAAGGTCATAAGCCCGAGCGCGCCAGACAACCAGACATGGCGCGCGCCGGATTGCGGCATCAGTTCAAGCGCGGCCGCACCGACTGCCAGAAATCCCAGTGCCAGCATCGCATAGGCCGCGTGCAATACCCAGACCAGCGGCTCCGGCCCGGTCTGCCATCCCTGCCAGCGTGCAAGCCGCCAGATATTGGCCAACCCAGCCGCAAGGCACAGGCTGGCGGTCATTTCCCCGTAAGGTGCCGCGACAAAGGCCAGTAGCGCCAGCCCCGTCACCCCGTTGACAGTCGCATCCGCGCGGTTGAAGGCCACCGGCAGGCGCGTTGCTTGCCGTTTGGCCAGCCAGTTGCGCGTGAAACTTGGCACGATTCGCCCGCCGATCAGCGCGATCAGCATCAGGACGGCAGCCAGGCCCAGTCGCAGACCATACCCATCCTGCGCCGCGCCCTGCGCGGCTTCTGCATGAAACATGCCATTCGCCAGAGCAAACAGCGCCATCAGGCCCAGAACCGGCAGATTGCGCCAGTTGCGTCCGGTGATGATCTCGCGGGCCAGAAACGCGATCAGCGCCAAGGGGAGCGCCAGATCGAGCGCTGCCACGCTCCACTGCGGCCAGCCAGCGCCGATCAGCACGGCCAGCCGACCCAGCAGCCACAACCCCACCAGTCCGGCCAGCGGCCAGCCCATAACAGGCAGGCGTCCGGTCCAGTTGGGCACCGCAGTCAGCAGGAAGCCCGCGATGACTGCCGACAGGTAACCGAACACAAAGGCATGAACATGCCAGTCGGTCGGAGAAAAGGCGATGGGCAGCGGATCTTGCCCGCTCAGCAGAATGATCCACAGCACCATCGCAAAAGCTGCCCAGAGACCCGAGAACAGAAAGAACGGCCGGAATCCGTAGCTGAACAAGGCTGGTCCGGTCCATTGCCGCGATTGTTGACGGGTGGTCATGTGAGAGCTCCTGCGCGAAAGACTGGCTTGACCATATGCGCCTAAATCGGTATCGTAAATACCTATTCGATAAGGTGTGACATATGCGGCTTACGCAATTCACGGATTACGGTTTTCGCGTGCTGATCTGCATGGCTGCTGCCCCCGAGCGCCGGTTTTCCACAACGGAACTGGCCGCGACACTGGGCTTGTCGCGCAACCATCTGATGAAAATCATTCAGGCGCTGGCCGCTGCAGATATTGTCGAAACGCAACGCGGCGGGGGAGGGGGCGCGCGCCTGGGGCGGGCGGCGGCTGATATCTCACTCGGTCAGGTGCTGCGTGTGCTTGAAGATGGGCAGGTGCTTGTCGAGTGCTTTGGCGACAGGCCGACAAGTTGCAGCTTGTTGCCGGGCTGTCGATTGCGCGGCGAGCTGGCCCGTGCTGAAGCGGCTTTCCTTGCCCAGCTGGACCAACGCAGCCTGGCCGATATCACCTGAACCAGGCGTTCCGTCGCGCTAACCGTATGTTAGTGGCAATCCCGATCCGGTACTGTCAGCCACAGGATCCGGCCCATCGATAAGCTTGTCCGGTTGCACAAGCGCGGTCAGTCTGGTGCGGTCGGTGATGATCACCCGCGCGCCGTCGATCTTGACCCCGTCTGCTTCCAGCGATTTCAGGGTCCGGGACAGGTTCTCCGGGGTCATTCCCAGATAGGAGGCCAGCAAGCGTTTTTCGACCGCCAGAGTATAGGTCGGCACCCCGCCTGCAAGCATGGACTGGCGCAGCAGGTAAGAGGCGACCCTTTCCCTTGAGTTGCGCAGTTTCATCGATTTCGCATTGCGCACGACAGACCTGTAGCAGGCCGCCAGCTCGTTGATGACAGCGACAGCAAATTCTGCGTCGCGGCGGAACATGGCCCGCAGGTCAGAGGCCGGAACCAGCACGATGCGCGTGCGCTCCAATGTGCGCGCGGTCATCAGATAAGGCGCATCGCGGATGCAGGCCGCCAGAATGAAGGTCGAAACCGGACGCACCACCGCCATTGTGCATTCGCGCCCAGCCCATTGCCCGACCAGTTCTACCGACCCTTCGAGCACGATATGCAGGAAATCGGCAGGGTCGCCCTGGCGGATCATCTCGAGGCCCGGCGGGAATGCCTGCACATAGGATGCGGTCATCAGGTCGGCAAAATGTGCCTGTGCCATATCGCGGAACAGGTGCAGGTGGCGAATCTGTGGGTCTGTATCGGGGCGCATCGGTCTGTCTGCTCGTCTTCCGCCTGGGGCTTGACGAATATCAAATGACCAGCATGAACTTGTCAAGAATTCAGCCGTGTTTTTCGTGAACCGGCATGATCTCATGGGCAAATTCAACTGAAATGCCGCAATCAAGGCGTGTTTTTCAGATGGATCGTCATCCGGTTTGACCTGCATCAAGTCTTTTGCCTCGGCGAAATGTCGATCTGCCCGTCGACCGGGCCGAAACCTGACGCCCGCGCAAGTATGGAGATGCCGATGCATGTGATGCTGGCTTATGACAATTCCCGAAATGCGAACATCGCGCTGGACGCTGTGCGCCGTATGCTGGCGGCAATCAAACCCAAGATCACCCTGATTTCCGTGGTCGAGGATGTCGGCAGCACCACTGATGGCGCGGATGACATGTTCAATGCGCAGTATCACGACCAGAAATCCGGGACCGAGGCTGCGGCGCAAGGTCTGGCCGCCGAAGGCTTTGAAACAGCCGTGCTGATCGCCGAAGGGGACGCGCGTAAAATGATCCTGCGCGCGGTCGAACAGAAGAACCCCGACCTGCTGGTTCTGGCGCGTCACAGCCACAAGCCTGATACCGGGCCCTTCAATTTCATCACCAAGCGTCTGGATGCTCTGGTCGAAGAGTTCGACCATATGACCTTTGGTTCGACCAGTGCGTTTCTGGCGCGTCGCGCGCCCTGTCCGCTGCTGATCATCCCCACGCATGCTGAGTGACCAAACCAACAAAGCGCGCGAACCCAATCCCAATTTTCGAGGTCTGACATGAAAGTCAGCGATCTGTTCCGCTTCAAGAATGCTGAAATCAAGGCGCTCCATCTGACATGGATTGCCTTTTTCATGAGTTTCTATGTCTGGTTCAACATGGCCCCGTTGGCCAGCTCGATGCTGGCCACTGTGGACTGGCTGACCCGTGACGATATCCGCCTGTTTGCCATTGCCAATGTGGCGCTGACGATCCCGGCCCGTATCATTGTCGGCATGGCGCTGGACCGTTTCGGGCCGCGTCGGGTCTTTTCGGTGCTGATGATCCTGATGGCAATCCCCACCTGGGTGTTTGCGTTCGGCGATACGCGCGAAGTGCTGTTCATGTCGCGGCTGGTGCTGTCGTCCATCGGAGCGAGCTTCGTGGTCACCATCCACATGATTGCATTGTGGTTCCCGCCGCGCTCGATCGGTTTCGCAGAAGGCTTCGGCGCGGGCTGGGGCAATTTCGGTTCGGCCGCTGCTGCGATGACGCTGCCCACGATTGCACTGCATATCTATGGCGGAGAAGAAGGCTGGCGTTGGGCCATGGCCACTTCGGGTGCCGTGATTGCCGCTTACGGCCTGTTCTACTGGTTCGCCATCACCGATGGACCGAGCAAGGACACGCATAAGAAGCCGCGCAAGGCCTCGGCGCTGGAAGTGTCGAGCTGGCGCGATCTGGTGATGCTGTGCATCTTCACAGTGCCGATGGTCGGTATCCTGTCGATCCTGGTCTATCGCGTCCAGCTGATGGGCTATATCGACGGCATCACCGCCGCCATCTGCTACTTCGCCATTGCGATCATCGTGACATGGCAGGTCTGGCAGGCGATCCGCGTCAATGTGCCGATCCTGAAAAAAGGCGTGCCAGAGGACGACAAATATCCGTTCTCCTCGGTCGCGGCGCTGAATGTCACCTATTTCGCCAATTTCGGCGCAGAACTGGCCGTGGTGTCGATGCTGCCGATGTTCTTTCAGGAAACCTGGGGGCTGACGGCAGTGGCCGCAGGTCTGATTGCAGCGAGCTTTGCCTTCGTGAACCTCTTTGCGCGACCCATGGGCGGGCTGGTTTCGGACCGTTTCGGCAACCGCCGCTTCGTGATGATGGCCTATATGCTCGGCATAGCCGTCGGCTTCGTGATGATGGGTCTTCTGGACAGCAACTGGCCGCTGATCATCGCGATCGCGATCACCATCATGTGCTCGTTCTTCGTGCAGGGCGCAGAAGGCGCGACCTTCGGCATCATCCCCTCGATCAAGCGGCGTGTGACCGGGCAGATCTCGGGCATGGCGGGGGCCTACGGCAATGTTGGTGCGGTCTTCTACCTTTTCGTCTTCATGTTCGTCGATGCCTCGACCTTCTTCTTCATCATCGCGGCGGGGGCCTTCATCAGCTGGGTCGTCTGCATGATCTGGCTGAAGGAACCCGAGGGCGGATTCGGAGATGAAT
>SKRP01000056.1 GCA_007118445.1 Natronohydrobacter sp. | reverse complement strand
TGAAAATTCTTTCGGATTATACGATATTGCCCTGTCGCAGTGCCGATATCCCGGGCGCGTGCAAGCTTGCGGCATTGCAGTCGATAATCTAGAAGACTGCAACGAATTTCCACAATGGGCAAAAACACGATGACAGGATTGATGAGCGGCAAGCGCGGGCTGATCATGGGGCTTGCAAATGACAAGTCGATCGCCTGGGGGATCGCGAAGGCACTGGGGGAGCAGGGCGCAGAGCTGGCTTTCTCCTATCAGGGCGAGGCACTGAAGAAGCGTGTGCTGCCACTGGCCGAAAAGCTGGGCAAGCCGCAGGTCTTTGAATGCGACGTCTCGGACATGGGCTCGCTCGATGCGCTGTTTGCGGAACTCGAAGCGCTGTGGGGCAGTATTGACTTCGTGGTTCATGCCATCGGGTTTTCCGACAAATCCGAACTGCGTGGCCGCTATGTCGACACCAGCCGCGACAATTTCGCGATGACCATGGATATCTCGGTCTATTCCTTCACCGCCGTCTGCGCGCGCGCGGCGAAGCTGATGCCGGAGGGCGGCAGCCTGCTGACCATGACCTATTATGGTGCCGAACAGGTCATGCCGCATTACAATGTCATGGGGGTCGCCAAGGCCGCTTTGGAGGCATCCGTGAAATATATCGCCGAGGATCTGGGCAAGGACGGCATCCGCTGCAACGCAATCAGCGCCGGGCCGATCAAGACGCTCGCGGCCTCGGGCATCGGGGACTTCCGCTATATCATGAAATGGAACGAGCTGAACTCGCCCCTGCGCCGCAATGTGACACAGGAAGAGGTCGGCAAGGCCGCGCTTTACCTGCTGTCGGATCTGGGCTCGGGCACGACCGGCGAGAATCTGCATGTCGATGCGGGCTATCATGTCGTCGGCATGAAAGCGGTGGACGCACCCGATATCGATGTCGTGACCGGCAAGAAAGAGCATTGAGCGCATGACCGGGGTATTCGCTGCATGGCTCGCGCATCTGCTGGCAGCGGCAAGCCCTGGTCCGGCCATATTGCTGGCCGCGCGCACAGGCGTCACGCAAGGCTTCCGAACCGGCATCTGGCTGTGCCTTGGCATGGCGCTGGGGGCGATGATCTGGGCGGCGGCGGCGCTGTTCGGGCTGGCCGCGCTCTTTGCCATCGCACCGGCACTGTTCTGGGCCTTCAAACTGGCAGGTGCTGCGTTCCTGATCTGGCTTGCCGTCAAAATGTGGCGCCATGCCGGTGATCCGGTCCAGCTGGACGCGCCGCGCATCAACACCCCCGGCACAGGTCTGGCCGCCTTTCGGCTGGGCCTGCTGGCACAGCTTGCCAATCCGAAACCGGCGGTTTTCTTTGGCGCGGTTTTCGTGGCGGCGGTTCCGCCGGGGTCTTCTGCCGTCACCCTCGCGCTGCTGCTTGCGCTGGTCTTTGCCAATGAAATGCTCTGCACCCTGGCGGTCGCGCGGGCCTTCAGCTTCTCTGCCCCGCGCGCGGCCTATATGCGCGCGAAACTCTGGATCGATCGCGCCTTTGGCGGCCTGCTGGCCGGCCTCGGCGTCACAATTGCTGCCACTTGAGGATATACAATGACTGACCGCCTGCCCCATGAAAAAGGCTTCCATATCAGCTGGGACCAGATCCACCGCGACAGCCGTGCGCTGGCCTGGCGGCTGGACAAGCAAGGCCCTGATGGCGGGCAATGGCGCGCGATTGTCGCGATCACGCGCGGCGGGCTGGCGCCTGCCATGATCATCGCGCGCGAGCTGGATATCCGCGTCGTGGATACGATCAGCGTGAAATCCTATGACTGGCAGAAACAGACCGAGGCCAAGGTGCTCAAAGCCCCGCAGGCCGATCTGATGGGGCCAGATGGCGAGGGTATCCTGATCATCGATGACCTGGTCGATACTGGCAAGACGCTGGAGCTGGTGCGCAAGATGTATCCGAAAGCGCATTTCGCGACCGTCTATGCCAAGCCCAAAGGGCGCGACATGGTGGACAGTTTCATCACCGAAGTCAGCCAGGATACCTGGATTTTCTTCCCCTGGGACATGGCGCTGCAATATGTCGAGCCCTACCGCGGCCGATAAGCCCCGGCCAGGCGCATGTTCCGGCCGTCCAGCGCAGTCTCGGCCCGGCTTTTGCAGAGCTGTCCGCAGGCCGGGATGATGCGCGGCTGGAACGTCTGATTGACGATCTGACCGGATTGCGCACACAGAGCCAGACCATGCGCAAGTCCTGACGCAGCGCGCTATCGCCCGCGTCGGCAGGGGGGCGCTGCCCCCCGTCGCCTGCGGCGCCCCCCCCCCGGAGTATTTGGGGCAAGATGAAGATCGGGATCAGGCTTGCAAAGCGCATGGCATCAGGCGGCTGCCATCACCTGACCGCTGCATCGCGCCGCGCGGCAATCAACGTGCAGGCGCGCGTGACAGCCTCGTCGATGCTCAAGCTGCTGGTGTCGAGGATCAGGGCATCCTCGGCAGGTCTGAGCGGCGCATCCGCGCGCCCCGTGTCGCGGGCATCGCGGGCGCGCACCTGTTCCAGCACTTCGGCCAGACTGCCCTCGCCCGCTTCCGCAAAGCGCCGCGCCGCGCGCACTTCGGCGCTGGCCGTGACAAAAAGCTTCACATCCGCATCCGGGCAGATCACGGTGCCGATATCGCGCCCGTCCAGCACTGCGCCGCCCTCGCGCGCAGCGAACCGGCGTTGAAATTCCAGCAGTGCCGCGCGCACTTCCGGGATCACCGCAACGCGACTGGCCGCCTCACCGGCGGTCAGGCTGCGCAGATCGGGCCGCGCCAGATCCTCGGTGCACAGGGTTTGCGCCGCCACGACCGGATCGCCGTCTTTCATGCCCACCGCGCGATACAACAGCCCTGTATCCAGATGTGCCAGCCCGAACTGCGCAGCTACCGCGCGGCTGATCGTCCCCTTTCCGGCAGCGGCAGGACCGTCAATCGCGACACAGAAACTCATTGCGCCAATACCGCTTGCCGACCGGCATTCCGGCCCGCGATGGTCTCGTGGTAATTTTGGCACATTTTCACGCTTTCCCCTGATGTGATTGGACCCTGACACGCGCTGGATTATTACAGAGACGACGGATTTGAAACAAGGAACGAGTCGATGACCAGTATCCGCAATCTGACGCTTGCAGCCGCGCTCGGCCTTGGCGCGCTCGGCATGCCCGCGCAGGCGCAGGCGCAGGAGAATGCGCTGTCCTTCTCGCTCAGCGGCGGGGCCAAGGTCATGCCGCTTTATTTCGGGTCCGGCGATCTGCGCCTTGGCCCGACCGGCGGCATCGGCTTCACGGGGCTGCGCTTCGGTTCGCTGCAGATTGGTGACCCGGACGGCCCGAGACAATTCGCGCAAGGCGCGTCGGTGCGCGGGGCGTTCCGCTTCATCCCGAAGCGCGAAGGCAAGGATGAACTCGCGGGCATGGAGGATGTGAAAGCCTCGCTGGAAATCGGTCTGCGCGCCCATTACACGGACGAGTTTTTCCATGTGTTCGCCGATCTGCGCTATGGCGTCATTGGCCACAAGGCGATCGCGGGCGAAGTCGGGGCCGATCTGCTCTGGCGCGATCCGGGCGGGCTGATCGTGCATGGCGGGCCGCGCGCGGAATATGGCAACAGCCGGTTCAACCGCACATATTTCGGGGTGACGGGTGCCGAAGCCGCTGATCCGGGCAACAGCCTGACACCCTACACGCTGTCGGGCGGTTTCCATTCGGTCGGGCTGGAAATCGGTGCCTATCAGCCGCTCGGCGCGGATTGGGCCCTGACAGGTGCCGTGCGCTATGACCGGCTGCGCGGTGATGCTGCGCGCTCGCCCATCGTGCAACAGGGCAGTCGCAACCAGCTCAGCGCTGAAATCGGGCTGACGCGGCATTTCAACCTGCGCTTCTGACCGACGGGTTTCGGGAGCTGTAATTCGGGCATGGCCAAGCGCGTCCGGGCGCGCTAGATCAGGGGCAAACCAAGGATTGGAGGCCCCATGACTGACCCTTTCATGCCTGAACTCTGCGCGACTGATCCCGACCGCATCGCAAAGCATGACGGTCGGGTTGTGCTTTTCGCGGATCGCGATGCGCCTTTGGCTGCGATCAGCAAAGCTGCGGATGACCTGACCGGCGGCGCGCTGGCGCGGGCCATGGCCAGTGCGCCTTTTGCCAAGCTCAAACCCGGCGAGGGCCTCAGCCTTGCCTTCCCCGCTGGACTGGCAGCAGAGGCTCTGCAGCTGATCTATATGCCGTCAGAGCCGGATGCGGCCATGCTGCGCCGCGCCGGGCTGAGCATCGGCAAGGCCCAGAGCACCAGCGCCGCCTTGATCTGCGCCGACCGCCTGCCGCTGGACGAGATGCTGCGCAGCGCGCTGTTGCGCGCCTATCAGTATGAGGCGCAGAAATCCGACCCCAAACCCGGCTTCGGTCCCTACCAGGTGATGGTCGCCACCCCCGAGACAGCCCAGGCGCATGTGCAAGAGGCCGCAGCACTGGCCCGCGCGGTCCATATGACCCGTGATCTGGTCAATGCGCCTGCCAATGTTCTGACCACGACCACATTCGCGGAACAGATCCAAAGCATGGAAGCGCTTGGCCTCAAGGTCGAGATCCTTGACGAGCCGGAGCTGGAAAAGCTCGGGATGCGCGCGCTGCTGGCCGTGGGGCAAGGATCGGACAGCCCATCCAAAGTCGCGGTCATGCATTGGCCGGGCGCGGAAGGGGCCCCGCTTGCCGTGGTGGGCAAAGGCGTGATGTTCGACACCGGCGGCATCTCGCTGAAACCTGGCGCGGGCATGGAAGAAATGACCATGGATATGGGCGGCGCGGCGGTCACGGTCGGGCTGATGCAGGCGCTCGCGACCCGGAAAGCGCCTGCCAATGTCGTGGGGCTGGTGGGGCTGGTGGAAAACATGCCCGATGCCCGCGCCCAGCGCCCCGGCGATGTGGTCAAGTCGATGAAGGGCGACATGATCGAGGTGATCAACACCGATGCCGAGGGGCGCATGGTTCTGGCCGATGTGCTCTGGTATGCGCAGGAGCGGTTCAACCCTGCGGCCGTGATTGATCTGGCCACGCTGACAGGGGCCATCATCATCGCGCTGGGGCATGAGAAAGCCGGTGTCTTCGCCAATGATGACGCGCTGGCCGATGATTTCCTGAAAGCCGCCGCAGATGTGGGTGAAGGCGCGTGGCGGATGCCGCTTGATCCGGGCTATCACAAGCTGATCAAATCGCGCATCGCCGATATCAAGAATACCGGCGGGCGGCCTGCCGGGTCGATCACGGCGGCAGAATTCCTGCAGTGTTTCATCAAGCCCGAAACGCCCTGGATGCATCTCGACATCGCGGGCGTGGCGCTGACCAAATCCGAGAGCGCCCATGCGCCCAAAGGGGCGTCGGGCTGGGGGGTTCTGGCGCTCGACCAGCTTGTCCGCGCACGGTTCGAGAAAGGCTAGGCCCGGATGGGCAAGGCCATGTTCTACCACCTGACCCAAAGCACGCTGGAAGCGACCGCAAGGACGCTTCTGGCGCGCGCGCTGGATCAGGGCTGGCGCGTGGCCCTGCGCGGGCGCGAGCGCGGGCTTCTGGAACGGCTGGACATGGCGCTCTGGACCGATGACAAGGCCAGTTTCCTGCCGCATGGTCTGGCCGGTGGCCCGCATGATGCGGATCAGCCCATCCTGCTGACGACCGCGACCACGGCCCCCAATGCGCCGCAGGCTGTGATGGCCGTGGACCGTGCCCCGGTCACGCCTGCCGAGGTGGCGGGGCTTGAACGGCTCTGGGTGCTGTTTGACGGGCAGGATGCTGCGGCGATGCAGGCCGCGCGGGAGAACTGGAAAGCCATGACTACCGCCGGGGTGCTGGCCGAATACTGGTCCGAGGAAACCGGGCGCTGGCAGAAGAAAGCCCAGTCGGGCGGCTGAAGCATGTTGCGCAAAAGTCGGAACCGGGCTTGCGTCCAGAGCATGTTGCGCAGGAGTGGTTTCCGGTTTTGCACATGAAAACATGCGACCACAATACGTTATAGCGGGGCGCATGAATGCTGATGACTGCAACACGCGATAAAGACATCCGACCACTTCCAGCCGCGCAAGCATGCACAGGCCCTGTGATCTGACAGGGAATGGCAGGCGGGACAATTTGCGCTTTATGTCCCCTCATCACCAGGATGGAAAAGGACATACCCTCATGACTCATGCTTCACTGCTCGTTGCCGCGCGTATCCTGCTCGGCCTGTTATTCGTCGTCGCCGGTTTCGGCAAGCTCGGCAATGTCGAAGGTTTCGGGGCCTATATGGCCACCGGCGGTATCCCGGCAGCGCTGGCCTGGCCGGTCGTGTTGTTCGAAATCCTGGGCGGGCTTGCGTTGATCGCAGGGGCGCTGACCCGCTATGTCGCGCTGGCACTCGCGGCGTTCTGTGTGGTCTCGGGCGTGCTGTATCATTTCGACCCGGCCGATCAGATGCAGATGACGCAGCTGCTGAAAAACCTCGGTCTGGCCGGTGGTTATCTGCTGTTCTGGATCACTGGCCCGGGCGCGTGGTCAGTGGACGCAAGGCTCGGGCACAATACCGAAGCCACTGCCTGACAAATCAAGGGCGGGGTCATCCCCGCCCTTTCTTCACTGCGGCAGTCAGGCAGCAATCCCGCGCGCGCTGCGCACCAGATCGAGGATTTTCTTCGCAGCTTCCGGGATATTCGTGCCGGGTCCGAAAATCGCTTTCACCCCTGCATCATAAAGATACTGATAATCCTGCTGCGGGATCACCCCGCCACAGATGACCAGAATATCGTCCGCCCCGGCAGCCTGCAGTTCCTTCACCAGAAGCGGCGCAAGCGTCTTGTGCCCTGCGGCCTGGCTGGAAATGCCGATGATATGCACGTCATTATCAATCGCGTCCTGTGCGGCCTCGGCCGGGGTCTGGAAGAGCGGGCCGACATCGACATCAAAGCCGATATCGGCAAAGGCCGTCGCAATCACTTTCGCGCCCCGGTCATGCCCGTCCTGCCCCATCTTGACGACCAGCATCCGCGGGCGGCGGCCCTCGGCCTCGGCGAAGGCTTCGACATCGGCCTGAATGGCGGCAAACCCGTCATCGCCTTCATAGGCCGCGCCATAGACGCCCGCCAGGGTCTTGACCTCGGCGCGGTGGCGGCCAAAGATTTTTTCCATCGCCATGCTGATCTCTCCGACTGAGGCCCGCGCGCGGGCGGCTTCAACTGCAGCTTCCAACAGATTACCACCTTCGCTCGCACGGCGGGTGAGTTCCGCCAGCGCAGCATCACAAGCGTTCTGATCGCGCGCGGCGCGGATCTTCTCCAGCCGCGCGATCTGACTGTCGCGCACTTTGACATTGTCGATATCCAGAATATCGATCGGGTCTTCCTTGTCCTTGCGGTATTTGTTGACCCCGACAATGACCTCATCGCCCCGGTCGATCATCGCCTGCCGCCGCGCGGCGGTTTCCTCAATGCGCAGCTTGGGCATGCCAGAGGCCACGGCCTTGGTCATGCCGCCCATTTCCTCGACCTCTTCCATCAGGGCCCAGGCCGCTTCCGCCAGATCATGGGTCAGCTTCTCGATATAATAGCTGCCCGCCAGCGGATCGACGACGCGGGTGACGCCGGTTTCTTCCTGCAACACCAGCTGCGTGTTCCGCGCAATCCGGGCGCTGAACTCGGTGGGCAGCGCAATCGCTTCATCGAGCGCATTGGTGTGCAGCGATTGCGTGCCGCCCAGAACAGCGCTCATCGCTTCATAGGCGGTGCGGATCACATTGTTGTAAGGGTCTTGCTCTTGAAGCGAGACACCGGATGTCTGGCAATGCGTGCGCAACATGCTGGATTTCGGGTTCTTGGGATTGAACTCCTCCATCACCCGCGACCACAAGAGGCGCGCGGCGCGCAGCTTGGCGATTTCCATGAAGAAATTCGTGCCGATCGCAAAGAAGAACGACAAACGCCCGGCAAAATGGTCCACATCCATGCCGCGCGCAATCGCCGTGCGCACATATTCGCGCCCATCGGCCAGCGTGAAGCCCAGCTCCTGCACCAGATTGGCACCCGCTTCCTGCATGTGATAGCCCGAAATCGAGATCGAGTTGAATTTCGGCATCTCGTTGGAGGTATATTCGATGATATCCGCAATGATCCGCATCGATGGTTCGGGCGGGAAGATATAGGTGTTGCGGACCATGAACTCTTTCAGAATGTCATTCTGAATGGTGCCGGACATCAGGCTGCGATCCACCCCCTGCTCTTCGCCGGTCACGATGAAATTCGCGAGCACCGGAATGACGGCCCCGTTCATCGTCATCGAGACCGAGACCTTTTCCAGCGGAATGCCGTCGAAGAGGATCTTCATATCCTCGACCGAATCAATCGCCACCCCGGCCTTGCCGACATCGCCAGTGACACGCGGATGGTCGCTGTCATAGCCGCGATGCGTGGCCAGATCGAAGGCGACCGACACGCCCTGCTGGCCCGCGGCCAGCGCCTTGCGGTAAAACGCGTTCGATTCCTCGGCCGTGGAAAAGCCCGCATATTGCCGGATGGTCCAGGGGCGGCCTGCATACATCGTGGCTTTCACGCCGCGCGTATAAGGGGCCTCGCCAGGGATGCTGCCCAGATGCGGCAGGCCCTCGGTGTCGGCCTCGGTATAGAGCGGCTGGACCGGGATGCCCTCGAGCGTGTCCCAGGTCAGATCATCGAGCGGGCGCGCGCGCAGCTCTTTCGCGGCCATCTCGGCCCAACGGGATTTCGGATCGCTCATGGCTGGTCCTTTCTGTCGTCAAATCGCGGCAAAACGCGGGCCGCTCTGGTGTTTTCCTGAAAACCGCGCCTATATATGCTGCATACAGGAGGCTGCATGAAACCCGTCTGGACGCTTGTTTTCGCATTGATTTTTCCGCTCACCCTGGGGGCGAGCGAAGGGGTGGAGCAGAATGCGCCCGAAATGGCCGCTGAAGATGTGGCGCCGAACCCTGATGAGGAATTGCTGTTTCTGGATGCGCGCGACACGGATGTGCGCGATTTCATCTGGACACGGCGGCTGCTCGTGGTGATGGCCGACACACCTGATGACCCGCAATTCACCCGCCAGCTGGAGGCGCTGCGCGCGCGCGACATGGATTTCGTCGAGCGCGATGCTGTCGTGATCTTCGATGCCCATCCGGAAGATAACAGTCCCCTGCGGCAGGTCATGCGCCCGCGCGGGTTCATGACGGCGATCATCGACAAGGATGGCGAGGTCAAGGCGCGCCGCCCGGCAGTGCGTTCGGCGCGCGAATTGGTGGCCGTGATCGAGCGCTTCCCGACACGGCGGCAGGAAGTGCTGGAGCGGCGGCCAGCGGGGCGGTGATCTGCTGTTGCCCTATTGCGGCTTGCGCCAGGTCCATCTTTCAGGGGGCTGCCGCCCCCACCAGCCCCAAGGGGCTGGTTCCCCCGCGAGTATTTGGGGCAAGATGAAACCATCATTGGTAATATCCGATTTTCTCGGCCCAGCTTGACATCAGCCACCAGCCGGGACCGAACACGCCCGCAAGCCAGAAGACAAAAGCCGTGCCGGGATCGAGCAGGCCCAGCCAAACCGCGCCGCCCATCAGTGCGCCCAGCCCATAGACCAGCCCGCCACCGATGGCTGTGAATTCCAGTCCCAGCCGGATGCGGCTGAGCAGCGGGAACAGGCCGTGAAACAGCGCCATGCCGCCAAGCGGCGGCATTAGAAGCAGCACCCAATAGCCTTCGCGCACGCCCTCGATCAATTGCGTCAGGATCACCCAAGCCAGCACCAGAGCCGCGACGAAGCACAGGAAATAGGTCGCAAACAGGCGCAGGGGCGTGCGTTTCATCATTCGAACTCCATGATCACATCATCAACAGCCAGCGACGCCCCGGCTTCAGCATTGATTTTCGACACACGGCCCTTGCGTTCGGCGCGCAGGATGTTTTCCATCTTCATGGCCTCGACTGTGGCCAGCGCCTGACCTTCGAAGACCTCATCCCCTTCCGCAACCGCGATGGACACGACCATGCCGGGCATCGGGCACAAGAGCAGTTTCGAGGTATCAGGCGGCAGCTTTTCCGGCATCAGTTGCGCCAGTTCCGCCTGACGCGGCGAAAAGACATTCACTTTCAGATCCGCGCCGCGCAGGCGCATCCGGTAGCCTCCCGGCATTTTGGCGACCTTCATCACCAGCGGTGTGCCATTGACCATCAGCCGCGCCAAGGGCTGGCCGGGCTGCCAGTCCGAGGTGATACGATATGTCTGCCCCGCCAGCGTCACTGTCGCGCCTTCACGGTCGGCCTGAATGCTGGCCGCGAGCTCCTGACCGGCAAGTTTCATCACCCAATCCGTGCCGACAACGCGCTCGTGATTGTCCATCCGCCCCGAGACCCGCGCGCGGCGGATTTCGGCCACGCGGTTCATCGCACAAGCGCTTGCGGCGACCCGGTGGACCAGATCATCTGCCAGATCGGCGCCCGCGAAACCGTCAGGATATTCCTCAGCGATGAAGGCCGTGGTGATCTCGCCCGAGACAAAGCGCGGGTGGTCCATCACCGCCGACAGAAATGGCAGGTTATGGCCGATCCCTTCCAGCTCGAATTCATCGAGCGCGAGGCGCATTTCCTCGATCGCCTGCCCGCGCGTGGGCGCCCAGGTGCAAAGCTTCGCGATCATCGGGTCGTAATACATGCTGATCTCGCCGCCCTCATAGACGCCAGTATCATTGCGCACGGCGCGGGTCGCCTCTGCCACCTCAAGCGGTGGGCGGTAACGGGTCAGGCGGCCAATCGAGGGCAGGAAGTTGCGATACGGGTCTTCGGCATAGAGGCGCGATTCCATCGCCCAGCCGTTGATCTTCAGGTCCGATTGCGCAAACGGCAGCTTCTCGCCAGCGGCCACACGGATCATCTGCTCGACCAGATCGACACCGGTGATCAGTTCCGTCACCGGGTGTTCCACCTGCAAACGGGTGTTCATTTCCAGGAAGTAGAAATTGCGCTCGCCGTCCACGATAAACTCGACCGTGCCCGCCGATGTATAGCTGACCGCCTGCGCGAGCGCGCAAGCCTGTTCACCCATGGCCTTGCGGGTGGCTTCATCCAGAAACGGCGAAGGCGCTTCCTCGATGACTTTCTGATTGCGGCGCTGGATCGAGCATTCGCGCTCGTGCAGATAGACACAATTGCCGTGCTGGTCGGCCAGCACCTGAATTTCGATATGGCGCGGTTGGGTCACGAATTTCTCGATGAAAATCCGGTCATCGCCGAAGCTGTTCGCCGCTTCGTTCTTCGAGGACTGGAACCCCTCGCGGACCTCATCCTCTTTCCAGGCGATGCGCATCCCCTTGCCGCCACCGCCCGCCGACGCCTTGATCATCACCGGATAGCCGATCTCGCCCGAGATTTTCACCGCCTCATCGGCATCGGCGATCAGCCCCATATAGCCCGGCACTGTGCTGACGCCCGCTTCGGCCGCGAGCTTCTTCGAGGTGATCTTGTCGCCCATCGCCTCGATGGCACCGGCAGGCGGGCCGATGAAGGCCACGCCCTCGGCCGCAAGCGCTTCGGCGAATTTCATGTTCTCCGACAGGAAGCCATAGCCCGGATGCACGGCTTCCGCGCCCGTCTGGCGAATCGCGTCCATGATCTTGTCGATGACGATATAGGATTGGTTGGCGGGGGCCGGGCCGATATGCACCGCCTCATCCGCCATACGCACATGCAGCGCATTCCGGTCCGCATCAGAATAGACCGCCACTGTCTTGATGCCCATCTTGCGGGCCGATTTGATCACGCGGCAGGCGATTTCACCACGATTGGCGATCAGGATTTTCGAAAACATGCTGGCTCCTCTCCAGGGCAGGTCGCGGGAAGCGTCATCACTCTTCCCATGTATCAAAGGCAAATTCGGACGATCCGTCGAACAGTTGTGGAAAACTGGCCTCTGCCGCACGCAGATCCACGCGCAGAAGCTGGTCATAGCTGACAGGATCAAAAGGATCAGAGGCCGCTACCACTTCGCGTCCCAGAAGCCAGGACAGGCGGCCCGCATCCAGATTACCGCGCTCGAAAGGCGCATCGGCAAAATGGGCAATCAGCGCGCCGAGGAAAGCCTCGTCGGCGCGGCGATCCGTGAGCCTGCGGTCGGCGAAACGTTTGCGCGGCTGCAGGGGCGTCACGCCTTTGGGATTGGCGCGACGGATGGTGAACTGGAAATCAGTGCCAGGCAGGCGGCCCGGGAACCCGCGATGCTTCAGCATGACCTGCCTCCGATAGCGGGCAGCGCTGTCGCAGCGGGTCCGGGGCGCGGATCAGTTGTACTTGCCCTTGCCCGTTGTGGGCTCTGCCGGGATCGGAGCGGCCATGACCGGCGGCTCGGGTTCCGGGGCCTGGCGCGCGCAGGCAGCGAGAACAAGGGTTGCGCCGAGTGCGAGGGAAATGGTGATCCTGGACATGGAAAGCTCCTGTTGGTCATAGCTGCGATAGCACTGGCAGATGCGCCCTGCCAGACCGAGGCCGCCCTGTCGGTTGACAGCCCACGACCTGCGAACAGGCTAGCGGATGCTGCGCTGCTTGCAAACAGGATTCTGGTGCAGCGCGCCCTCAGCCTGCTGCCGGGCGCGCTGCAATCTGTTCTGCGGATCGGGGCGCGGCCAAGGCCGTGCCCCGGAAACCGCTTAGTGGTATTTGCCTTTGGTGGTTGCGGGCTCGACATAGATCGGCGCGCTGACCGGCTCGAAATGCACAGGCTCGGGAGCCTTTTTTGCGCAGGTGGCCGGGATGAGGGACACCAGAAACGCGGATACAAGAGCGAGTTTCGCCATTTTATTCTCCTGCTCGTATTGCCTGGGCGCAATGATGCAAAGCCATGCGCCCTTTGTTTTTCACAAATATGCGCCAGAACGAACGCATACCGCGATATAATATCGGCTTTGCAGAAACCTGACCACGAAAATATCACGCTGCCAATGCCTTGTGGCGCAGTTGCATCATAGCGCACAGGTTGCGGATGATCACTCATGAGACCCCAGATCAAGCGTGCAGCCCTCTGCATCGATGCGGAACCATTCGAAAAGCTGGAAAGCAGTTGTGTCGACAGTGCCAAATTCGACCTCCCGGTCCATCAAGGTGACGACAATGCCGGTCCAGCCATCATCGCGCAGATCCGTGCCGGACTCATTCAGCTGCTGCAGATGGGTGTCGCAGATCCATTGCATGTCTGTGCCGGGCTGTTGCCCGTCACCGAAATAGGCGTCGCGCGCGCTTTGCAGCTGGTCGACCACGAAACGCAGGCGAATCGCCGACATGTCCTCATCCCAGACCACTGGCAGCGGCTGCGCCACGGCACCAGAGGGCAGGCTCAGACTGCGCGCCTGCGCCTCCGCCGGAGGCATCAGCGCGAAAGCTGCAAGGATCGCGAGGGCAGCGCGCATGGCGGTTCCTCAGAGCGGAATGTTGTCGTGTTTCTTCCACGGCATCTGCTGCGCCTTGCTGCGCAGCGAGGCAAAGGCCCGTGCCACGCGCTTGCGCGTCGATTGCGGCATGATCACCTCGTCGATGAAGCCTTTTTCTGCGGCCACAAAAGGGTTTGCGAAGCGTTCTTCATATTCGTTGATCCGCGCGGCGGTTTTTTCCGTATCGCCCAGTTCCGAACGATAGAGGATTTCAACTGCCCCCTTGGACCCCATCACCGCGATTTCCGCTGTGGGCCAGGCATAGTTGAAATCCGCGCCCATATGTTTGGACGCCATCACCACATAGGCCCCGCCATAGGCTTTGCGCGTGATCACCGTCACTTTCGGCACCGTCGCTTCGCCATACGCGTAAAGCAGCTTTGCGCCATGTTTGATCACGCCTGCATATTCCTGCCCCACGCCGGGCAGGAAGCCCGGCACATCGACCAGCGTCAGGATCGGGATTTCAAACGCATCGCAGAAGCGCACGAAGCGCGCGGCCTTGCGCGAGCTGTCGATATCCAGACAGCCGGCCAGAACCATCGGCTGATTGGCGACAACGCCGACAGTGCGCCCTTCCAGACGGATGAAGCCGGTGATGATATTCTTTGCGAAATCGGCCTGAATCTCGTAGAAATCGCCTTCGTCTGCCAGTTTCTGGATCAGTTCCTTCATGTCATAGGGCATGTTCGGATTGTCGGGGATCAGACTGTCAAGGCTTGGCTCGATCCGCGCCGGATCGTCGAAGAAGGGCCGCACAGGCGGTTTCTCGCGATTGTTGAGCGGCAGGAAATCGATCAGGCGGCGGATTTCGATCATCGCCTCGACATCATTCTCAAACGCCCCGTCCGCCACCGAGGATTTGCGCGTATGCGTGCTCGCACCGCCCAGCTCCTCAGCCGTGACCACCTCATTCGTGACAGTCTTGACCACATCAGGGCCGGTCACGAACATGTAGGAACTGTCTTTCACCATGAAGATGAAATCCGTCATCGCCGGGCTGTAGACCGCGCCCCCGGCGCAGGGGCCCATGATGACGCTGATCTGCGGCACCACGCCAGAGGCGCGGATATTGCGGTCGAACACCTCGCCGTAAGCGGCCAGCGAGGCGACACCTTCCTGAATCCGCGCGCCGCCCGAATCGTTCAGGCCAATGACCGGCGCACCGTTTTGCAGCGCCATATCCATGATCTTGCAGATCTTCTTACCGTGGGTTTCCGACACGGACCCGCCCATGACAGTGAAATCCTGCGCAAAGACATAGACCTGACGGCCATTCACGGTGCCCCAGCCCGTCACGACCCCATCGCCTGCGGGTCGTTCGGCCTGCATCCCGAAATCGATGCAGCGATGGGCGACGAATGTGTCAAATTCCTCGAAACTGCCTTCATCGAGCAACAGTTCAATCCGCTCGCGCGCAGTCAGTTTGCCCTTCGCGTGCTGCGCAGCGACGCGACGCTCGCCGCCACCGGCTCGTGCCGTTTTGCGCCTGTCATCGAGTTGTTGCAGGATATCTTTCATGAGCGCTCCTCCGCCGCGGGCCCGAATTTGGCGCGACCATACGCGCAGCAACGCGGGGGTTAAAGAAAAATCCGGAAAATTTGCAAACACCTCGGGCGCTGATCGGGCAAATTTGCAAACCATAACCTGCTTGCCTTTCCTGGCCATTCCGCATCTATTGCACAAGTTCACTTTCTCACGGTTCCGAGTCGCAGATGCACGCGCCGATCATCAACACAGATCCTGCAGCCCGGATGCTGCACCCCGCCGCGTCCATGATCTGCCGCTTCCGGCGGGTATCGCCATGCCCTGTTGCGCAGCACCATGAACGAGGTCCAGCATGACCCCGCCCCCCGTCCGCTTTCTGGACCCGACGACAGCGCCGCATGTCATGACGCTGGTCGCACAGGCCTCGATTGCAGCGCTCGCGATGAATGTCTTTCTGCCCTCGCTGCCCACGATGACGGCCTATTTCGACACCGATTACGCCGTGATGCAGCTCTCGGTCTCGCTCTATCTGCTGGTCAACGCCCTGCTGCAGCTGTTTGTCGGCGCGATTTCGGACCGCTATGGGCGCAGGCCAGTGATGATTGCCGCATTGATCGGCTTCATCCTTGCCACGATCGGCACCTTGCTGGCGACTTCGGCGCTGGTGTTTTTGCTGTTTCGCATGGCGCAGGCTGTGGTTGTGACGGCCATGGTCGTCAGCCGCGCCTCGATCCGCGATGTTCTGGACGAGGCGCAATCGGCCTCGCGCATCGGCTATGTCACCATGGGCATGGCCATCGTGCCGATGATCGCCCCGGCCATCGGTGGGGTTCTTGACGAAATCTTCGGCTGGCGCGGCAGTTTCGGGCTGATGCTGCTGGCCGGGCTGGCCGTGCTGGCACTGACATGGCGCGATATGGGCGAGACGAAATCAGAGCGCTCATCAAGCATGTTCGGCGTGCTGCGCGAATTACCGGAACTCATGCGCGCGCGGCGCTTCTGGGGCTATTGCGGCACGGCAACCCTCGCCTCGGGGGCGTTTTTCGCCTATCTGGGCGGCGCGCCTTTCGTCGGCGCGAGCGTGTTCGGCATGTCCCCTGCCACGCTTGGCATCTTCTTCGGCGCGCCTGCGGTGGGCTATGCGCTGGGGAATTTCATGTCAGGGCGCTATGCGGCGCGCGTCGGGATCAACCGCATGATCCTGCTGGGCTGCGCGGTGGCCTTTGGCGGGATGCTGGCCCTGCTGATCCTGTCGCTGCTCATGCCCTTGCGCCCGATCCTGTTTTTCGGCCTGTTCGTCTTTGTGGGTCTGGGCAACGGGATGCTGTTGCCCTCGGCCACATCGGGCATGATGTCGGTGCGCCCGCATCTGGCGGGCACGGCCAGCGGCATCGGCGGCGCGATCATGATCGGCGGGGGTGCTGCGCTCTCGGCGCTGGCAGGCGCGGTGCTGACCCCCGAATCGGGTGCCACGCCGCTGATCTGGGTGATGGTCACGACCACAGGGCTGGGCTTTCTGCCGCTTCTGTATGTCATTCGGCGCGAGGCGCAGCTTTCGGCTTGACCTCGGGCCTGCGCTTTGCAAACCCTGTCACGCAAAGCCTGCTAACCGACCCGAGGCCCCATGCCACCGCAAAAGCTCTATGCGGGTGCCAAGCTGCGCGAGACGCGCAGCCATCTGGCCCTGACGCAAAAGGATTTCGCCGCAAGGCTGGGCGTGTCGCTGCCTTACCTGAACCAGATGGAAAACAACAACCGGCCGCTCTCGACCGCGGTCGTGCTGGCACTGGCGCGCGAATTCGGCATGGATGTGACCGAGCTTTCCGCCGGAGACAGCGAGCGGCTTGTCTCGGATCTGCGCGAAGCCTTCGCCGATCCGCTCTTTGCCAAGACCACCCCCGCCCTGCCCGATCTGCGGCTGGTCGGCGCGAATGCCCCCGGTTTCGCACGCGCCTTTCTCGATCTGCACCGCGCCTACCGGCAGGCGCAGGAACAGCTGGCCTCGCTCGACGAGGCGCTGGGGCGCGAAGACACCACCTTGCGCCTGAGCCCCTGGGAGGAGGTGCGCGATTTCTTCCATTACTGCGACAATTACATCGACGCTGTTGACCGCGCCGCCGAGCGTTTTGCCAGTTCAGGCCGCGACCCGATCCAGCTGGCCACCGAAGCGCTGGCGCGGCGCAAGATCACGCTGCGGCTGACCACCGGGCGCGGGCTGCGCCATCTCGACACCGAAACCGGCACGCTGGAAATCTCGGCCAAGGCCACGCGCGCCACCCAGGCCTTTCAGCTGTTGCATCAGGTGGCGCTGGTCACACAGGGCGATCTGCTGGAGGCCACGCTTGATCTGGCCCGGTTCCAGTCCGACGAGGCCCGCGCCATCGCCAAGATCGGGCTGGCCAATTATTTCGCCGGGGCCGCACAGATGCCCTATCAGCGCTTTCAGGACGCGGCCATCAGCACGCGGCATGATCTCGAAAGCCTGGCCGATCTTTTCGGGGCGTCCATCGAGCAGGTGGCGCACCGGCTGTCCACGCTGCAACGCCCCGGCGCGAAAGGCGTGCCGTTCTTCTTCGTGCGTGTCGATCAGGCCGGCACCATCACCAAGCGCCATTCGGCGACGCGGCTGCAATTCGCGCGGTTCGGCGGGGCCTGTCCGCTGTGGAATGTGCATCGCGCGTTTGAAACCCCGGGGCGTTTCCTGCGCCAGCTGGCCGAAACGCCGGACGGGATGCGCTATTTCTGCCTTGCGCTGGCCGTGACCAAGGGCGGCGGGGCCTATCACGCGCCCGTGCGGCGCTATGCGATCTGTCTGGGATGCGAGATCGACCATGCCGGGCGGCTGGTCTATGCGGACGGCATGGATATCAGCCGCTCTGCGGCTTTCGAACCTATCGGGATTTCCTGCCGCATCTGCGAACGTGATCGCTGCCATCAGCGTTCGGTGCCACCGCTGGAACGGCGCTTGCGGATCGACCATGACCGGCGCGACCTGCTGCCCTATGTGATCGAGTGAGTGCTCAGTCGGACAGGCTTTGCAGCCACTGGAACAATTCGCGCGCACCGCTGCGCAATTCCACATGCATCCCGCTTTCGGCATCCGGGTTGCCGGTCACGCTGCGCAGGAACTGGTCAGGCTGCGTCAGATAGGCCACGAAATTATCCTCGGACCAGCGCGCCCCGGTCTGGCCTGCCGCGCGCAGATCCGCCGAGTAGAACCCGAAATCGCGGTCCCCGGCCAGCGGACGATTGGCGATCCCGTAAAGATTGGGCGCAGACCGCCCGCCACGGGCCAGAACAGTGCCATCAGGGGTCTCGACCGCGTGACAGGTGCGGCAATCGCGCCAGCGCGCATCATCGGCCAGCGCCATGTTGCCTGCGCCGATCAGGGCCAGAGTAGCGACAAGGGTCGGAAAGGGTTTCATGCTGCGCCTGCGCTCTATGCTCTTTTCTCTGACATATGCGTGAACGGCCGCGACCACAACGGGGCCGCGCTCACGTCTTCGACACTGGACGCGGCTCAGGGTTTCAGCCGATAGCCGGTTTTCAGCCAACGCCAGCACAGCGCGCAGACCGCCCCTGTGGCGACCGACACCACGACCAGTCCCAGCCAGGGCGAGGCATCCGACGCCCCGATCATGCCATGGCGCGCGCCGTCGATCAGATAAAACACCGGGTTCAGGCGACTTGCCATCTCCAGCGCGGGCGGCAGGGTGGCGATGGAATAGAACGTGCCCGACAGAAACGCCAGCGGCACGACAATGAAATTCGTGATCGCCGCGATCTGGTCGAACTTGTTCGAAATGATCCCTGCGGCGACGCCGAGCGCCCCCAGGAACGCGGCCCCCAGGGTCAGGAAAAACAGCAGCCACAGCGGATGCGCGATGCTCTGCCCCAGCAGCGCCCAGAGCGCCAGCGCGATGACCATCCCCACCATCAGCCCGCGCACCACGCCGCCCGCCAGATAGCCCAGCAGCAATTCCAGCGCCGACAGCGGCGGCATCAGCGTATCGACGATATTGCCCTGCACTTTCGAGATCACGATCGAGGAAGAGGTGTTCGCGAAACTGTTCTGGATCACGGTCATCATCAGGATGCCGGGGGCGAGAAAGGCGCTGAAGGGCACGCCCAGAACCTCGCCGCGCGCAGGCCCGATAGCCAGCGTGAACACCGCCAGAAACAGCCCTGCCGTGACCAGCGGCGCGGCCAGGGTCTGGGTCCAGACCACCAGAAAACGCTTCACCTCGCGTTCGGCCAGCGCGGCCATTCCCAGCCAGTTGACGCGCCCGAAGCGGCGCATTCCCATCTGCGGGCCGAACTCCATGCCGGTGGCGCGGTCCTCTCTATGGTCATCTTTCACGATTTTTTCCTCACTGCGCTGCAGCCGACGCGCAGTTTCGCGCACGCAAGGGCCGTCAGGCGATTGTCTTTCATCGAATGGAGATGTATTTCATTCATTCGCCTGTTTCCATGGGTGCCTTTGTTTTGGGCATCTGTTCGCCAAGCCCGCAACTGGAGTTGTCACCATGTCCTGGACCGATGAGCGCGTCGAATTGCTCAAGAAGATGTGGAATGAGGGGCATTCGGCCTCGACAATCGCCAAGGAACTCGGCGGGGTGACGCGCAATGCCGTGATCGGCAAGGTGCATCGTCTCGGCCTGTCAAACCGCAACGGGGCGGAAGCCGAAGAGCCCGCGAAAGCCAAGGCAGAGCCAGCCCCGGCCGCGCCGGAACCGGTTCAGGAAACCCCGCCCGCCCCGGTGGTCGATCTGGCGCAGGCCAAGGCCGAACGCGAGGCCCAGGTCAGAGAGGCCGCGCCGGAACCCGCAGAAGCCGCCGCAGCGCCCGAGCCGCAGGTCTATAACCCGCGCCCGATCATCCCGGCCGGCCAGCCGCTGCCGCCGCAGCCTTCGGCCAATGAAATCGACCCCGAGGCGCTGGCGACAGTGCGCGAGGTCGAGAAGACCGCGCGCAAGCTCAGCCTGCTGGAACTGACGGAACGGACCTGCAAATGGCCCATCGGCGATCCGGCCACGGATGATTTCTGGTTCTGCGGACTACCGGTGCAGGCCGGCAAACCCTATTGCGAGGCCCATGTCGCGGTCGCCTTTCAGCCGATGAGCACGCGTCGCGACCGCAAGCGCTGAGCATCGCGATTGACCACCCCCCGGCGGGGCCTTACCACTGGCCGCGACAGATGCTTGCGCACAGGAGCGGCCATGTTTCAGAATTTTACCGCGACCACCCGCCCGCAGGACGGCCCGCCCCGTCTGGCCGCGCTGCGCGCTGCCCTGGTCGCGCAGGGGCTGGCGGGCATGATCGTGCCGCGCGCCGATGCGCATATGGGCGAATATGTCGCCGGGTGCGATGCGCGGCTGGCCTGGCTGACGGGGTTCACCGGCTCTGCGGGGTTCTGCATCGTGCTGGAGGATCGGGCAGGGTTGTTTGTGGACGGGCGCTACCGGGTGCAGGCGCGGCTGGAATGCGACGCGGTCTTTACCCCGGTCAACTGGCCCGAAACCAAACCCGCCGACTGGCTGCGCAACGCCTGTGCCGAAGGCGCGGTGATCGGCTTTGATCCCTGGCTGCACACGCCCGACGAGATCGAGGCGCTGGAGCGTGGCCTTGCCGGGACCGGGATCACCCTGCGGCGCATCGCCAACCCGATAGACGCGCTCTGGACCGACCGCCCGGCCCGGCCCGCAGCTCCTGCCCGCCCCTACCCCGAAGCGCTGGCCGGAGACGCCTCGGGGGCCAAGCGCGCACGGATCGCGACCGCGCTGCGCGACGCCGGTCAGCGCGCGGCCGTGCTGACCCAGCCTGACAGCATCTGCTGGTTGCTGAATATCCGGGGCGGCGATCTGCCGCGCGTGCCGGTCATGCAGGGTTTCGCCATTCTGCATGATGACGGGCGGCTGGATCTGTTCACCGCGCCCGAGAAAACCGCCACACTGGCGCTGGACGAAAGCGTGCAGCTGCGCCCGCCCGAAGCCTTCGAGCCTGCGCTGCGCACCTTGCAGGGGCCGGTCCGGCTGGACAAGGCGACAGTGCCGGTTCAGATCGTCGATCTGCTGCGCGCGGGCGATACAGAGATCGTCTTCATGCAGGACCCCTGCCTGCTGCCCAAGGCGCGCAAGACCGAAGCGGAACTCGCCGGTGCGCGCGCAGCGCATCTGCGCGACGGGGCGGCGATGGTCGAATTCCTGTGCTGGCTGGACGGCGAGGCCGCGATGCTTTGCGACGATCCCGCGCATGTACTGACCGAGATCGATATCGCGCGCCAGCTTGAGCGCTGCCGCAGGACCACCGGCGCGCTGGAGGATCTGAGTTTCGACACGATTGCAGGCTCTGGCCCTAACGGGGCCATCGTGCATTACCGCGTCACCGAAGACAGCAACCGCCGCCTGGCCGCGGGCGATCTGATGCTGGTCGATTCCGGCGGGCAATATCTGGACGGCACCACCGATATCACCCGCACCATCCCCATCGGCCCCGCAGGCCCCGAGGAAGCCGCCTGTTTCACCGCTGTCCTGCAGGGCATGATCGCGATCTCGCGCGCCCGTTTCCCGCGCGGTGTGGCGGGGGCGCATCTCGATGCGCTGGCGCGCGCGCCCCTGTGGATGGCAGGGCGCGATTATGACCATGGCACCGGGCATGGTGTCGGGGCGTTTCTGTCCGTGCATGAAGGGCCGCAAAGATTGTCGCGCACGTCCAACGTTCCGCTGGCCGAGGGCATGATCCTGTCCAATGAGCCGGGCTATTACGCCGAAGGGCGTTTCGGGATCCGGCTGGAAAACCTGATCGCGGTGCGCCCCGGCAGCATCCCCGAAGGCGGCGATGCGCGCGACTGGCTGGAATTCGAGACATTGACGCTTGCCCCTCTGGACCGGCGGCTTGTTGTGGTGGACAGGCTGAGCGCGGATGAATGCAACTGGCTGGACCGCTATCATGCACGTGTCATGACACTGCTGCACCCGCTGGTATCAGATCAGGCCAAGGGCTGGTTGCAGACGGCCTGTGCGCCGCTTTAGGACAATCTGCGATTGACGGCTTTGCACTCGGGCATAAAACCTGCCAGAGTGCGCGCGACAAGAAAAAGGACCGATATATGACGCATGTCAGGATTTATCCGGCGCAGGGCAAATGGACCGTGCGCGCCAATGGGGCCGTGATTGGCGAAAGCACCCGCGCCATGGAAATGGTGCAGCGCGATTACCCGTTCGTGATCTATTTCCCGCGCGAAGATGTCGCTTCAGCCGTGCTGGACGCCTCTGACCGCCCGTTAATCTGCGATGATCGCGGCGAGGGCATGTTCTTTCACGTCTCCAGCCCCGAGGGCCAGATCCTGAATGCCGGATACAGCCTGACGCGCCCGACACCGGAAGCAGAGGCCGTGCGCGATTATCTGGCCTTTGACGCAGGCAAGGTCACAGTCGAGCGGGTCTGAGGCAAGGGCAGTTCTGGCACAGGGGCGCGCTCAGTCGCCGCCCCCGTCACCGCCACAGCCCCCGTCGCCGCTGACACCCGCGCCATGATAGCCCAGCTGCGTATCGACGGTGAACATGGGATCCCGGCGCTGTCTGGGGAAAATCTTCGGCTCCGGCAGGAAGATCCGGATGAAGGCCACCAGCAGGAACAGCCCTGCGGCACCGAAAATGATC
>SKRP01000006.1 GCA_007118445.1 Natronohydrobacter sp. | reverse complement strand
GATGCGGCCCGATCCGGTGCACAGCTCCGTCACCGATCTGGTGGCAACTGGCACATTCGCGACGATAGATTTCGGCACCGGCCTCAGCATCACCAATCGGGACCGCCTGCGAAGAGGCTGTGACCGGGGCCATGGTGGCCCCGATACAAAACAGCAGAACAAAAGCGCGTTTCACCATTCCTCCCGTCAGTCCGAATGCGAAGCGAGATACGCGATCAGCGCCGCCCGCTCCTCTGCGCTGCGCACGCCCCGGAAGGACATGCGATTGCGTGGGATCAAGCCTGCCGGATTTTCGAGGAAGGCGTCAAGGCTTTCCTCGGTCCAGACCAACCCTTCTTCGGCAGCACCCATCAGAGCAGGTGAATAGCGGAACCCATCAATCTGACCGGCCTCTGCGCCCATGATGTTGTTGAGCTGCGGTCCGGTCCCGTTGCGCGCCCCGTCGCCAAGCTGGTGGCAGGTGCGGCACTGACGCCATGCGGCCTCGCCCGCGGCCACAAGGGCGGGGTCCAGCGATGCGACCTGCACATTTTCTGCTGCAGGCTCGGGGTCAGGTGTGGCCGCTGCCTCTTCAGTCTCTTCGGTCACGACAGGCGCGCTGCCATCCGAATAGAGGAAGCGGATCACCGGGAATTCCGGCGTCACGTCAATATCGCTGGCGCGCGCCGAGACCTCTACCGCATCCCGGCAATCGCTCATGCAGGGCTCTTGCTGGAATTCCGGAAATTCGACTTCTGCGCGGTCGTCGATATAAAAGCCGCCTTCATTCGGCAGACGCACTTCGGTGAAGTTTTCATGCGTCAGCTCGAAATCATCATCCACCAGCCCGGCCGAATAAAGGATATAGGCGGTGATCGCATAGACCTCGTCGGTTTCCAGCGTCTGGGCCGCGCCGAAAGGCATCGAGCGGTTGATGTAATCCCAGACGGTCGAGAGATAGGGCCAGTAGGATTCGACCGTCTTGAGCGGGCGTTCGTCAGTCAGCGACCCGCGCCCGCCAACAACAGGCGGCCAGGCCCCTGCCCCTTCGGCGAAATCACCATGGCAGACCGCGCAATAGTCAATCCAGGCATCCTCGCCATCGAAGACATCGCCCCGGCCTTCGGGCAGACCGCGCCCGTCGGGCATGACCGCGACATCCCAGGCGGCGATTTCTTCGGGCAGGGCCGCGCGCCCGATGCCCAACGGTTCGGCCAGCACAGGGGCGGCGATGAGTGTCAGCAGGCTTGTTCCTGCCAGAAGATTACGACACTTCGACATTTTCAGCGTCCCCGTTTTCATTGACATGCCAGGTCTGGATGGCGTTGTTGTGGTAGATCGAATTCAGCCCGCGAATGGCGCGCAGCTGTTCCTTGGTGGGCTGGACATAGCCGGTCTCGTCGATGGCGCGCGACTGCACGAACATCGGCTTGCCGTCCCAGACATGGTCCAGATAGAAACGCGTCACGGCCTTGTCGCCGGGGTCCGTGGCCAGACGTGCAGTCTGCCAGTTCACGCCGCCATCAATCGACACATCGACCCGCGCGATCTTGCCCAGACCCGACCAGGCAAGGCCCGTGATGACCATCGGCCCCGGACCATGCCCGATGGGCATTTGCGGCGAGGGCGAGGTGACGACGGATTTCGCGTGCATGGCCCAGGTCCATTTGCGCGCGCGCCCGTCCGGCATCAGATCGGTGTATTTCGAAGTCTCTTCGCGGCTTTGGACCGGGCCATCCATCACGCCGATGCGGCGCAACCATTTGACCCAGAGATTGCCCTCCCAGCCCGGCACGACCAGCCGCACCGGATAGCCGTGCTCCATGCGCAGCGCCTCGCCATTGGCGAAGAAGGCGATCATGCAGTCATCCAGCGCCTTTTCCATCGGGATCGAGCGGCCATTCGAGGATGCATCATGCCCCTCGACATAGATCCATGACCCTTCGGGCTTGACCCCGGCCTCGTTCAGAAGCGTGCGCAGCGTGACGCCGGTATATTCCATATTGTGGATCATGCCATGGGTGAATTGCGCGCCATTGAGCTGCGCGCCGCCCCATTCCATGCCGCTATTGGCCGCGCATTCGCAGAAATGCACGCGGGTTTCGCGCGGCAGGCGCATCAGATCGCCGAAGGTGAAGACCAGCGGGCGCTCGACCAGCCCGTTGATCATCAGCCGGTATTCATCCTTGCTGACCTCGATCGCGCCGGAATGATGGCGCTCGAAGGCGCAGCCCTGCGGCGTGATCGTGCCGTCCAGCGCGTGGATCGGCGTGAAATTGATCGAGCTGATCGGATCTGCCGTCAGCCATTCCACATTGCGCCGCACGACATGGTCTTCGTAATGAATCGGCATCCCGTAGGGCGTGGCATCGACCCCTTCGCCCAGGAAAGAGGCGAAGGGCTGGACTTCCGTGATCAGCGGGTCGGGGCTGGCGGCTTTCGCCGCGCCGGCCCCGACCACAGCGCCCCCGGCTGCCAGTCCTGCAGTGCGCAGGAAAGCGCGGCGGGAGGGGCCGCTTGGCGTGCCGGGGGCGTCATTTGGAGTGTCTGACATGACGACGGTTCCTCTGGTTGTTTTCGTGGATTACAGGCCGCTGACCTGAACCGATGTGTTCGGCTCAAGGCTCACGCGACCAATCTTGCGGATATGGTTTTCGACGACATCCCAGATCTTGGGGCCTTCGGTTTCAGGATTGACCGACGCCCAGCCTGCGACAACGTAATTGCGCGCGGGATCAATCGGCTCGCTGGTGCTGAGCAGCGTCATGTTCGAGATACGCTCATTCACCGGGGCCGACACATCAACATGATAGCCAAGCCCGCCAATGCGCACCATATCGCCGCCCTGCTGGAAATAGGGGTCGGGGTTGAAGATATTGTCGGCGACATCTTCCAGCACGACCTTCAGGAACTCGCCCGTCATCTCGGTGCGGTAGCATTCGCCATAAGTCATGGTGGTGACGTTATGGATATCCTCGCGGGTGATCGGGTCGCCCGGCAGCAGGCTCGCGCCCCAGCGCACACCTGGCGACATGGCGATTTCGGCGTCGCGCTCTTCGATCATCGCCTCGCAGATCAGATCGTCCCAGGTGCCGTTGAAATTGCCCCGGCGATAGAGCAGCTCATCGGTATGGCCGATGACTTCTTCCAGCTGGTCCTTGAAGGGCGCGCGCTCTTGCTCGATCAGCGAAGCCATTTCCGCGTCAGGCGTGATCACATCGGCAAAGATCGGGATCAGCTTGTGGCGGAAGCCCATCATGCGCCCGTCGCGGACATCCAGATCCAGACGGGTTACAAACTTGCCATGGCTGCCCGAGGCGATCAGCAGCGTTTCACCCACGATCACCGGTTCGGGCAGGGCGTCATGCGTGTGGCCTGTCAGCACGACATCAATCCCCTCGACCCGGCTGGCCATCTGGCGGTCCACGTCAAAGCCGTTATGCGACAGCACGACGACCAGATCCGCGCCCTGACCGCGCACCTCATTGACCATTTCCTGCATCCGGGATTCGCGGATGCCGAAGCTGAAATCCGGGAATTTCCAGCCCGGATTGGCAATCGGCATATAGGGGAAGGCCTGCCCGATCACCGCGATTTTCACGCCACCGCGCTCGAACCAGGTATAGGGCTCGAATTCTTCTGATGGCTCGTTCCATTCATTGTCGAAAATATTCTGGCCAAGGAAGGGGAAGGGCAGGTCGGCGACCACATCGCGCACGCGGTCCTGCCCGAAGGTCCATTCCCAATGCGAGGTCATCGCATCGACGCCGAGCTTGTTCATCACATTGATGACATCCTGCCCTTCGGTCAGGTAGCTGGTCATAGACCCATGCCATGTGTCGCCCCCATCGAGCAGGATCGCATCGGGGCGGTCGGCGCGAATGGCATTGACCACAGTCGCCACGCGGTCCATGCCGCCCATGCGCCCGTAGGTGCGCCCCAGCGCTTCGAAATCGACATAGGTCAGCGCATAGGCATCGGCGGAACCGGGGGTGAGGTCGAACATCTCGATGAAGTCCTTGCCCACCACATGCGGCGGTTTGCCGGCCACGCCACCCACACCGATATTCCACTCCGGTTCCCGGAACCAGATCGGCTTCATCTGCGCGTGAATATCGGTGATATGGATCAGCGAGACATTCCCGAATGTGTCGAAACGCAGCAGGTCATCCTGCGTCAGCGCCTGTTGCGCGGCCAGTTTCGACCAGTTGCCGAAACCGGAAATGCCGTAAAGCGCCGAAGCCGCGATAGAGGCCTGCAGAAACTCGCGCCGGGATATCATGGGGTGCTCTCCTTGAGTCAGATGGCCAGGCGCGGGAGGAGGTCGCCACATGCCAATCTTCGAAAGTTTGAATATTACGGGGCCAAAAAAAAGCCGATCCTTGACGGGGCGCTGCTTTGGCAGCGCCCCGTCAGGCGGTTACTGACGCACTGACACGCCCTCGATGGGCAGGCCAAGGCCGCGCGAGGCCACATAGAGTTCCAGCGCGATGAATTCCGGCGATCCTTCGGCGAAGGTCTCGCCGCGCGTGTCGCGGATGCAACCAAGGAAGCGCTGATGCAGCGGCACGATGCTCGCGTTTTTCAGCCGGTAGGTGGGGAAGCCGTTCGACATGCCCTGTGACAGATGGTCCGCACGGATCATCCGGCCCCAGTTATCTTCGTGGCAATTGGCGCAGGACAGTTCAAGCTGGCCAAAGCGCGTGTAGTACATCTCGCGCCCTTGCTCCCAGAACGGGGCGTGATCGCCATCCATATGCACCGCGACCGGCATCCCGCGCGACTGCAGCGAGATCAGCGAGGTCATGTCCTTCATCGGCTCGCTGCGCCAGCCCCAGGCATCTGCTTCCATCCGCTCGGTGCGGCAGTTGTTGATGTAGTTCTGAAGCGCCCAGAGCTCGCCATCTTCGTTGACCTTGGGCATGACAGCGCGGACACCGGCCATCGACTCGACGTCACCATGGCAATCCGCGCAGGATTGCTCGGTAGCGCCATCGGCCATTTCCCAGCGATCAAGCCCGCGTTCCGTGAACAGAATGCCGGGATTGTCGAAATCATCCATCTGCAGTTCACGGGTTTCATCCGTGCGGAACAGCCAGCCCGAATAGATTTCAGGCAACGCGCCGCCCAGATGCTCTGGCGGTTCGGCGCGGGTCGCAAGGTGTAACTCACCCTCGATGATCAGCTCAGCTGTGGGGTGCGGGTCAGCCTGGGCCATGCCTGTCAGCATGGCCCCGCATATGGCCGCGCTGGCCCAAAGCTTTGTGATGGTCTTCATGCGTGTCTCCTCCCGGACTGGCTGCGACCTGATAGATTACCCGACTTCGAAAGCCTGGGTTTCGGAATAGACCGATCCGTCATCATCATACCAGGTGAAGACGAATTCGCCCGAGTCCTCGACTTTCACATCGAATTCAACGTAAGGGTTGGCCGAGATGGCAGGATGCATTTCCATGTCAACCACCATCTTGCCGCCATATTCACAGGTGAAGCGGTTGATGATCTGGCGCGGGATCTCGTTGCCGGAACCATCGCGGCGCAGGCCGGTTTCCATATTGTGGCTGATCAGGGTCTTTACCTCGACCACATCACCGGCATTGGCGGAACGTGGCAGGCGGATGCGGGGTCTGACGTCAGACATGGAGTCTCTCCTAGAATTAGAGTGTTACACAGGCGATGGGGGCCGGATCAGCCGCCACAGCCGCCAATGGTGACTTTCACTTCGACGGCACCGCGCGCGTAGCTGCCATCCGCCATCTTGGCGATGGCGATCACGTCCTGCGTGCCGCCCAGACGGATGCGGGTCGCGGCGCGCGAGGTGCCTGCGCCTTCGCCGAAATTGAAAGTCGCCACGCCCGGAACCGGGTTGCCCGCGGCCAGCATCAGGATGGATTGCGCGCCCTCTGCTTCGACTTCGATCGGCACAGTATTGCCATTTTCAGCGATTTCCGGCGCATTGATCGTCACGCCGCCATCGCTGACCGCCGCACCGCCCGTGAAAGCGGAAATCGCATCATCCACTGCCGAGGCACTGGCGATGCCCGGAATCATCGTGACAGTTGCCACGCCAAGGCCAAGTGCCATGGTATCGCGTCTTGTCAGCATGTTGTCATCCTCTCATAGATAAGTGTTTCAGGTCTCTGTCCCGGTCGCCGGTGATGTGTTCACCACTCGGTCAAGGTCACCAGATAGGCCACAATGTCCTCGATTTCTTGCGCGGACAATAATGTGGAAAATGTTTCGGGATCATATGCCCTGCCGGTATAGGCATTGCCGGGGCGGATATAATCCGCCGGATTGTCATTGTAGAACACTGGCATCATGGACCCGGGGAAGGCGCGCTTTGCATTGGCCACGATCCCGCGCAGTTCCGCCTCGCTCCAGCGGGCACCTGTGCCGTCAAGCGGCGGCGCCACATCACCGTGGAAATCATGTTCCGGCATGTCAGAATTCACATGGCAGGACAGGCAGTTGCCGACCGACCGCGATGACAGCGCAATCCTGCCCGCGTCCGGATCGCCCGGTGCGCCGCTCAGCGAGGCCGGGATGGCGATTTCGTCCTCCCAGACCACATCTGCAGGGGCGATTTCCGCGCTTGCCGCGCTGGCCCAGAGCACAGCCGAGACAGTGCAGGCTGCGGTGAGTGAACGTCTTGTCATGAATGCCCTCCCAGACGATTGATCGGTGATGCGCTCTCCCAAGCTCACCGCTGCTGCGACCATAGACCACAGTATACTGATGCTGCAAATGAAAATTCGTTTTTTTGCATATTGATTTTTATGCATATAGAACGCGCAACGGCCTGCCCGCGCGTTTGCAGGACAGGCCATTGTTTTCATTGTAAGAAAATCGGTTCAGTCTGCGCTGTTGCTCAGCATCCGCGCGACGTAATGCTGGAAATGTTCCTCGCTTTCATAGCCTTTTTCCAGCACCCATTGCAGCATCAGCCGCGTCGTGCCGCGCTCGAATGCGCCCGGCATGACCATCGCGGCCGCGTCGCGCATCGTGCCCGATTCGGGCGGTGATTCGGGCGCGAAGATCAGGGTCGGCGTGAACACCACCCCCCAGCGCCGCGCCATGTCGCGCTCGTCCAGCGTGGTGCCGTCGAAATCGGTGATGGGCACATTGCCGAACAGATTGATCTGGATGACCATGTAATCCTCGGACAGCATCCGGGTGATTTCCGGGTCAGGATAGACATTCTCATGCATCCGCGTGCAATAGATGCAGCCGCGTTGCTCAAACATCAGCAGCACCCGCTTGCCCTCGGCGGCCGCGTCCTCGACATCCTCGCGCATGTCGCGGAAGGTCTCGACGATCCAGTCGGGCTTGTGCAGCCCGTCCTCTCCCACAGGTGACGCATGGGCGGGCAGTGCCACGCAAAGGGCTGTGGCGGCGGCGGTCAGGATTGTCTTCATCATCAGCTTGTCCTCCCTGTTGCAGTCCAGTCTAACCGATATTGCTGAAGGCCGGGAATGTATCGAGCATCCATTCCGCGATATAGGCCACGCTGTCAGTGGCAATCAGCACGGCAAAGAGCACCAGCATCCCGCCCATGACCTTCTCGACATGCGCAAGCTTGCTGCGATGGCGCGCGACCCAGTTCAGGAAGGGCCGGGCGAACAGCGCGGCGATCACGAAAGGCAGGGTCATGGCCAGACCATAGACGGCCAGCAGTGCCGCGCCCTTCCAGATATCGCCCATCCCCGACGCGATCATCAGGATCGCCGCCAGGGCCGGGCCGATACAGGGCGTCCAGCCAAAGCCGAAAGCCAGCCCCATGACATAGGATCCCAGCACCGTTTTCGGCGCGGCCGAGGTTTCGATCCGGGCCTGTCGATAAAGCAGCGAGATGCGCAAGACCCCCAGAAAATGCAGCCCGAAGGTGAACAGCACCGCCGCTGCGACCCATTTGAGCACATCACGATAGGCGATGAAGGTCTGACCCAGCGCCGTGGCCCCCATGCCCAGCAGCATGAAAATCGTCGTCACGCCCAGCGCAAAGGCCATCGCGGCAAAGACCAGCCGTTTCTGCGCGCCGGGTGCCAGACCGCCCTCGTCGCGCAGTTCCGTCATCGACAGGCCGGCCATGTAACACAGATAAAACGGCACAATCGGCAGGATGCAGGGCGACAGGAAGGACAGAAGACCGGCCAGCGCCGCACCACCGAAACTGATATCGAACATGGGGGCCATCCTTGAAATCCAGCGCCCTCGGACAAGCGCAGTGTTGTATTGCAGGCGCGAACATATTACAGTGTTCATATGTTTATATGCGCGCGTCAATCCCTGGTTTCCGCTGCATTGCAGCACCTGCGGGTGCTGGGGATGGTGTTTTGCGCGCTGGTGGTGTTGCCACAGACGGCGGCCGCGCAGGAGTTTCGGCTGCTGATGATCGAGCAGGCGGGATGTTACTATTGCCGGGTGTTCAACCGCGATGTGGCCCCTGTCTATGAAGCTTCCGAGGAAGGCCGGATCGCACCTCTGGTTCATGTCCAGCTGCGCGGCCCGATGCCCGAGGGGGTCACCCTGTCCAGCACGCCCTTCGTGACCCCGACCTTCATCCTGATCGGGCCGGATGGTGTCGAAATCGAGCGTTTGACCGGGTTTCCGGGCGAGGATTTCTTCTGGCCCTATATCGGCGACATGATCTCTGCGGCGCAGGATGGCCTGCGCGCAAAGCCTGGGCAATAACACCACAGCGGGCCGGGCCTGCATCCGGGCAGTGCTATGTTTCAGCCGCAGCCTGTGCTATGCTGATCGCAATATGAGGGCGGTCGGTGGTCACGCAAACCTGCGTGGCAGAGAGAATATTCATGCCGGACGGACAAAATCGCGACTCTGACCGGTCCGAAGAGGAGGTCAGACTGTCAGTGCGGCCCGATGCGGCCCGCGCTTCGACTTCTGATGTTCCGCTGGAAGAGTTGCAGGCCGAGGCGCGCGAAGCCTCTGATTTCCTGAAAGCTCTGGGCCATGAGGGCCGGTTGCTGATGCTTTATTTCCTCTGCGAGCGCGACCATTCCGTGACCGAACTTGAGCGGCTGATCATGTCGCGGCAGGCTGCTGTCAGCCAGCAGCTGGCCCGGCTGCGGCATGAAAAACTGGTCACGACCCGGCGCGAAGGCAATCAGATCTTCTACTCGCTGGCCGATGAGCGCGTCCGCGAGGCGGTGCTCTTGATGCAAAAACTGTTCCGCGCTGCCCCGCCAGGGTGATCCAGATCAAGGCGCGCATATTCCGTTTCCCGCATGTGAGAGGCTGCAGCGCAGCGGTCTGGAGGGTGCCGGGTGGATTTCTACGATATCATCGAGTTCCTGGGCGAGGGCAACCTTGAAGCGCTGATGGGGTTGGGCGTCGGCATGATCTTCGGCATCGCCGCGCAGCGCTCGCGTTTCTGCCTGCGCGCCGCCACGGTCGAATTCGCCCGTGGCCAGATGGGACCGCGCCTTGCGATCTGGCTGCTGACCTTCTCGACCGCAGTGGTCTGGGTGCAGGGCGCGCAGACGCTCGGCCTGTTCCGCGTCAGTGATGCGCGGATGATGGCGGTGCCGGGTTCATGGTCGGGCGCAGTGATCGGCGGGTTGATCTTCGGCGCGGGCATGGTGCTGGCGCGCGGCTGTTCGGGGCGGTTGCTGGTGCTGGCGGCGACCGGCAATCTGCGCTCGGTGATCGCGGGCATGGTCTTTGCCATTGTCGCGCAAATGAGCCTCTATGGATGGCTGGCCCCCCTGCGCAACTGGCTGGCCGCGCTCTGGATCACGCCCGAGGGGCGCAATATCCATCTGCTCGACATGCTGGGCCTGCCGCGCGATGCGGCGCTCTGGATCGGGCTGGCGCTGGCGGGTCTTGCCATCGCGCTGGCGCTGCGCAACCGGCTGGGGCTTCGCCCGCTGGTCTTTGCTTCGGGGGTTGGTTTTGCCGTGGCGCTGGGCTGGGTCATGACCTGGACGCTTGCACAGGCGAGTTTCGATCCGGTTAATGTGACCTCGGCCACCTTCACCGGCCCTTCGGCCAATACGCTGATGTTCTTCCTGAACCCCAATCCGGCACTGCGCTTCGATATCGGGCTGGTGCCGGGGGTGGTGCTGGGGGCGTTTCTGGCGGCACTGGTGTCGCGCGAACTGACCTGGCAGGGCTATGACGGGGCCGGGGCGATGCGGCGGTCGCTGACCGGTGCGGCGATGATGGGCTTTGGCGGGATGCTGGCCGGGGGCTGTGCCATCGGGGCCGGGGTCACAGGCGGGTCGATCTTTGCCGCCACGGCGCTGATGGCGCTGACCTGCATGTGGATCGGGGCGACGATCACGGATTTCCTGATCGACCAGCGCAGCGGCGCGGAATTGCGGGTCTGACAATTCCGGGTGCCGTCGCCGCTACAAAGGAGCGCAAACACCAGAAACCCGGCCAGAGCGGCCGGGTTTTCAGCATTGTCAGCAGATGCAGACGCGCAGCTTCAGGCTGCGTCCTGACCTTTGGCCAGTTCACGCTTGATCTTCAGCGCATTGGCCGACAGTTCCTCATCCTTGGCGCGCGCCAGATAGGCGTCCAGACCGCCACGGTGATCCACCGAGCGCAGCGCTGCCGAAGACACACGCAGCTTGAAGCTGCGGCCCAGCGCTTCCGACAGAAGCGACACATCCTGCAGATTGGGCAGGAAGCGGCGGCGCGTCTTGTTGTTCGCGTGGCTTACATTATTGCCCGTCATCGGGCCTTTTCCGGTCAGTTCGCAACGGCGCGACATGGGACGATCCTCGTAGTTGGCAAGGCTTTCTTCTGTCAGGCAAAAGAAAAGCGAATAACATGCGTGGCCCTGCAGCGCAGTGCCAGTATCTGAGCCGCGCTCATAGGCAGTATCCGGCGCAAGGTCAAGCGATTCCGCGCATGTTTCAGCGCGATACCGGTCACAGGGTGCAGCGCCGGGTCAGACCTCTTGCGAGATCTCGGGCCAGAGTTCGGCAATCAGCGCCTGGGCGGCGCGGGTTGCCGTGCTCTGCCCGCTCTCGACATCGCCTGACAGCCGCGCGGCCAGCCTGCGCGCCTGCGCGGTCTGCAGCCGCGCCAGCAGGGTCTGGCGGACCTCTTCCTCGAACCAGTGCCGCGCCTGCGCGGCCCGGCGCGTTGCCCAATGCCCGGTGTCGCGCCGCCAGTCCACCAGCGCAGAGATTTCGGACCAGACCTGATCCAGCCCGGCCAGTTCCAGCGCCGAGACGGTCAGCGCCTTGGGAAAGCCCGCCGGATCCTGTGGCCTGCGCCGCAACAGCCGCAGCGCGCCTGCATAATCGGCGCAGGTGCGCGTGGCCGTGGCTTTCAGATCGCCATCGGCCTTGTTCACCACGATCATGTCGGCCACTTCCATGATCCCGCGTTTGACCCCCTGCAATTCGTCACCGCCTGCCGGGGCCAGCAGCAGCAGGAACACATCCGACAATTCCGCCACCACGGTTTCCGACTGGCCGACGCCCACTGTCTCGATCAGCACGATGTCAAAGCCCGCTGCCTCGCACAGCGCCACAGCCTCGCGGGTGCGGCGCGCGACACCGCCCAGATGAGTCTGGCTGGGGCTGGGGCGGATAAAGGCGCGGGGATGGCGCGCGAGCTGTTCCATCCGCGTCTTGTCGCCCAGGATGGAACCGCCGGTGCGCGCGCTCGACGGATCCACGGCCAGCACGGCAACGCGCAGCCCCTGTTCGGCCAGCATCAGCCCGAAGCTTTCGATGAAGGTCGATTTGCCGACACCGGGCGTGCCGGACAGCCCGATGCGAATCGCCTCGCGCCCGGACCGGGCCAGCTGTTCCAGCAAATCGCCTGCTTTTCGCTGGTCAGCGGGCCTTGTGCTTTCAACCAGTGTGATGGCGCGCGCCAAGGCCCGGCGGTCGCCGGACAGGATTGCCTCGGCCATAGCTGCACTGTCCATCCGGTCCCCCTTGTCGCACAGATGCCCTTGTTTCGCCTGTCCGGCAGGGAAATGTCCAGCCCTGCAACAGGTGCGATGCAAAACGCCCGCCGAAAGCGGCGGGCGTTGAAAACCGATCGATCCGGGCGTGTTCAGCGACGGATGCCCAGTTTGCTGATCAGCACGCGGTAGCGCGCCTCATCCTTGCTTTTCAGGTAATCGAGCAGCTTGCGGCGCGTGGCCACCAGCTTCAGCAACCCGCGACGCGAATGGTTGTCTTTCTTGTGGGTCTTGAAATGCTCGGTCAGATTGGTGATCCGCTTGGTGAGCACTGCCACCTGCACTTCGGGCGAGCCTGTGTCACCCTCGGCGCGGGCGAATTCACTGATCAGGCGGGTCTTGTCTTCGACTGTGATCGACATCGGGGTCTCCTGTCTGTCTGGGTCTGTGGCGCAGGCCGGGATGTCGTCCAGCAAGGCCGTGGAACATGCCGCGAAGGCACCGACAGGCCACTAGACCACATCGCGCCCGAAGGAAAGCCCCGTTTTCGTTAACCAAGTTTAAAGTTTTCGCAGGGGTAAAGCATGAATCTCCTTAGTTAACGGAAGCTTCATCCTGCATAATCCTGCGTGGGGATCCCGGCCTTTGCGGGCTGCGGTGATGGGTGAAGTGAGTGAAGATGGGTGATGATCGATGTGGATGATTCTCGGGTTGATCGCGGCGCTTTCTGCGACCGCGCTTATGGATATGACCGAAACACATACGGCAGCAGATGATGACGACGCCGATGCAGAGGACGCGCAAACCGGCGCGGGCGGGCCCGGCAGCGCATTCCATGCCGAGATGCGGCAAGGTTCTGGGGCAGAAATCGCTGGGCAGGATTCTGACGCCGGGCTGTTCGACGATCTGCACGAGCGGATCCACAGCCGTGACACGGATCCTCCGGCCCAGCCGCCAAAACCATCGCTCCTGACCGGCACCGACGAGGATGACCGGCTGGTCGGCTCTGGCGCTGATGACACGCTCTGGGGTGGGGCAGGGAATGATACGCTGATCGGGGCAGGGGGCGATGACCTGTTGATCGGCGATAGCGGCGACAATCATCTGATCGGGGGCGAAGGGAATGACCTGCTGATCGGCGGGTCCGGCCATGACACGCTCGAAGGCGGCTGGGGCGATGACCTGCTGATCGCGGGGGCGGGGAATAACCTGCTCTTCGGGGGTGCGGGCGATGACACGCTGGTCGGCACCTGGCTCAACGAGGACGGCACCGATATCAGCGGCGAGAACACTCTGAACGGGGGCGCAGGCGATGATGTGCTGATCGCCGGGCAGGGCGATTTTCTGCATGGCGGCGAAGGGTCTGACCAGTTTGTCCTTGGTGACTGGCTGGCCGGGCAGGGCGCGGCCACGATCCTCGATTTCGACCCGGAGGCGGATCAGATCGTGCTCTGGTATGATGCCGCGCAGATCGCGGCACCAGAGATCACTGTCACCTTCGGCGACGCCGACCCCGGCATGGCCGAGATCCGGCTCGAAGGTCATGTGATTGCATATATCGTCAATGCGCCTGACCTGACTGCAGATCAGGTCACGCTGATGCAGGGTCAGCCGGAACAACTCGCGTTCGCAGCAGAATAGCCCCTGCCCGAAGGTTCAAAGCCGGTTTCGGGCGATCCGCGCCGCCTGGACCTGGATCGATGACGCCCTGCCCGGATCTCTGCATCCTTCACGCGCCCGAGACATGTCCCGAGGGGCGGCAATGCCGGGTGGTGCCGCCATTCCGGGGGCACCATGATCGGCTGGGCGGGTGCCGGTCCCCTCTATCCGCCCAGAATTGAAAAATCAGACGCTGCATCAGGAAAGAGTTGCGCGCCACCGAAGCTGCATCGCTGTCGTCGATGCCGGATCGTTCAGCGCGGAAAACCTTGCCCGGCGGGGCACCGGGATGGGTCTATCAGGCGCGCTTGCCCATCTGCGCCACCCCCAGCACATCAAGCACCCTGGCCTCGATCTGCGGAGCATTCATCGCTGCCACATCATACATGTCGCGGGGGCTGGCCTGATCGATGAAAATATCCGGCAGCACCATCGAGCGGAATTTCAGCCCGTGATCGAACACGCCCTCATCGGCCAGAAGCTGCGCGACATGGCTGCCGAACCCGCCGACCGCGCCTTCCTCGATGGTGATCAGCGCCTCATGCGTGGCGGCCAGCCGCAGGATCAACTCGCGGTCGAGCGGCTTGGCGAAGCGCGCATCGGCCACTGTCGGATTGATCCCCTTGGCGGACAGGCTTTCGCAGGCGCGCAGCACTTCGCCCAGCCGCGTGCCGAAGGACAGGATCGCCACGCGCGCGCCTTCGCGGATCATCCGGCCCTTGCCGATCTCCAGCGCGATGCCGCGTTCGGGCAATTCGACGCCCTCACCCTCGCCGCGCGGAAAGCGGAAGGCGATGGGCCCGTCATCATGCGCAACCGCCGTGGCGACCATATGCACCAGTTCTGCCTCATCCGCTGCGGCCATCACCACGAAACCGGGCAGATTGGCCAGATAGGCAATGTCGAAACTGCCTGCATGGGTGGCCCCATCCGCCCCCACCAGCCCGGCGCGGTCGATGGCGAAACGCACCGGCAGGCGCTGGATCGCCACATCATGCACAACCTGATCATAGCCGCGCTGCAGGAAAGTCGAATACATCGCGCAGAAGGGTTTCATCCCCCCGGCGGCCAGCCCTGCGCAGAAGGTCACCCCATGCTGCTCGGCAATCGCCACATCGAACATGCGTTTGGGATGGGCTTGGGCAAAGATATCCAGCCCGGTGCCATCGGGCATGGCCGCTGTGACAGCCACGACGCGCGGGTCGCGATCAGCCTCGGCGATCAGGCTATCGGCGAAAACCCGTGTATAGCTCGGCGCATTCGAGGGGGCTTTCTGCTGCTTGCCGGTCACGACATCGAAGCGCGCGCGGGCATGACCGCGATCGGCCGCATCCTCGGCCGGGCCATAGCCCTTGCCTTTCTGGGTCAGCACATGGATCAGCATCGGCTCATCCGCGCGCTCATGCAGCGTGCGCAACACCCAGAGCAGCTGGTCCATGTCATGCCCGTCCACCGGGCCGATATAGTTGAAGCCCAGTTCCTCGAACAGCGTGCCGCCGACCGTCACATGCTTGAGCAGATCCTTGGCCCGCCGCGCGCCTTCCTGAAGCGGGCCGGGCAGAAGCGAAAGCGCGCCTTTCATGGCGTTTTTCAGATCCTGCGCAGGTTTGTCGGCATAGAGCCGCGACAGATAGGACGACATCGCTCCGGTCGGGGGCGCAATCGACATTTCATTGTCATTGAGGATCACGAACATGCGCCGTCCCAGATGGCCGGCATTGTTCAGCGCCTCATAGGCCATGCCCGCGCTGATCGCTCCATCGCCGATCACGGCAATCGCATCGCCCAGCGCCGGGTCCGGCGCGCCACCCAGTTCCCGCGCCATGGTGAAGCCCAGCGCTGCCGAGATCGAGGTCGAGCTATGCGCGGCGCCAAACGGATCATAGGGCGATTCCGAGCGTTTGGTGAAGCCCGACAGCCCGTCCTTCTGGCGCAGGGTGCGGATGCGGTCACGCCGCCCGGTCAGGATCTTGTGGGGGTAGCATTGATGCGACACATCCCAGATCAGCCGGTCGCGCGGCGTATCAAACACGGCATGCAACGCCACGGTCAACTCGACCACGCCCAACCCCGCGCCCAGATGCCCGCCGGTCTCGGACACAGCGGCAATCGTTTCGGCCCGCAACTCATCCGCGACCTGGCGCAATTCGCGATCACTGAGCGTTTTCAGATCCGCAGGTGCGCGCAGCTTGTCCAGAAGCGGTGTGTTCGGCATGATCAAAACTTCCCGTGGCGGCCAGAGCCAGTATCAATTGCGACGGGCAATAACGAAATCCGCCGTCTGCTGCAACAGATGCGCCTCGTCACCGTAAGGAGCAAGGGCCGCATGCGCTTCTTGCACCAGTGCTTGCGCCCGTGCCCGCGCCCCATCGAGCCCCAGATGCAGCACGAAAGTCGCCTTGCCTGCCGCCGCATCCTTCTGCAGCCGCTTGCCCGCCAATGCGGCATCGCCTTCGACATCGAGAATGTCATCGGCGATCTGAAAGGCCAGGCCCAGCGCCTGCGCATAAGCGGCCAGCGGCGCGGGATCGGCCCGGACCATGCGCGCCCCCGCGCAGGCGGCCCATGCGAAGAGCGCGCCGGTCTTGCCGCTCTGCAATTCGGTGATCGCCTCCAGCGACAGCGGGACCGGCGATTTCTCGGCTTCGATATCCTGCGTCTGCCCCAGAACCATACCTGCCGCACCGGCAGCCTGTGCCAGTGTCGCGATCAGGTCCAGCCGCGCCTCGGGCGTGGGCGCGGCATCGTCGCGCGCCAGCAGGGCAAAGGCCAAGGTTTGCAAAGCGTCACCCGCGAGGATCGCGGTCGCCTCGTCCCATTTCACATGAACTGTTGGCTGCCCGCGCCGCAGATCGTCGTCATCCATAGCAGGCAGATCGTCATGGATCAGCGAATTGACATGCAGCGCCTCGATGGCCGCGGCAGCCTGCAGCGCCATTTCGGGTGCAATCCCGTGCAGCCGCGCGGATTCCAGCACCAGAAAACCGCGCAATTTCTTGCCGCCTTGTGCGGCATAGGCCATCGCATCGCGTACGCTTGAGGCAGGCAATTCTGCTATGGCCTGTTGCAGCCGCGCCTCGATCCGGGGGGCCGCGTCGGCCAGCGCGCGGTCAAACTCGGTCATGCGGTGAACGGCTCCGTTCCGCCGGGCTGGCCATCTTCGGCCATGCGGATCGCCTCGACCCGCATCTGCGCGGCCTGCAACCGCGCCTCGCAATGCTTTTTCAGCGCTGCGCCGCGTTCATAGAGCGCAATCGAGTCCTCCAGTGCGACATCGCCGCGTTCCAGCCGTGTGACGATCTCTTCCAGATTGCGCAGGGCTTCCTCGAAGCTCATCTCTTCTACGGCCCGTTCGCTCATGCGCCCTTCTCCATCAAGACCCGGATATGCGCCGCGACACTTGCCGCCAGCGCCTGCAGGTCATAGCCGCCTTCAAGGCAAGAGACCAGACGCCCCTGCGCATGGCGCGCGGCAATATCGCACAGCGCGCCTGTGACCCAGGCGAAATCATCCTCGACCAGGTCCAGCTGGGCCAGCGGGTCATCGCGATGCGCGTCAAACCCGGCCGAGACGATCACCAGTTCGGGCGCGAAACGCTCCAGCTGCGGCAGGACCATATCCTCATAGACGCGCCGGAAGCCCGCCCCATCCGTGCCGGGCGCAAGCGGCAGGTTCAGCACATTGCCATGCGCGCCGCGTTCCTCGGGCCGCCCGGAGCCAGGCCAGAGCGGCATCTGATGGCTGGACACAAACAGCGCGCGGTCCTCTGACCAGAGCAGATCCTGCGTGCCATTGCCGTGATGCACATCGAAATCGACCACGGCGACGCGCGACAATCCATGGCGTTCCATCGCGTGTTTCGCGGCAATCGCCACAGTCCCGAACAGACAAAACCCCATTGGCGTCTGGGTTTCGGCGTGATGGCCCGGCGGGCGCATGGCGACAAAGGCATTCCGCGCGGTCCCGGCCATGACCAGATCGACCGCGTGACAGGCCCCGCCGACGCCACGGCTGGCCGCATCGAACGACCCGTTCGACACATGCGTATCGGCATCAAGCTGATAGATCCCTGCGGCAGGGATCGCCTTGCGGATACGGTCGATATAGGCCGCCGGATGGCAGAGCAGAAGCTGCGCCTCTTCAGCGAGCGGCGCGTCATGGCGCATCAGCGGCGCGAAGTCGGGCGTGTCGATTGCGTGGGAAATCGCCTCGATCCGGGCAATCTGTTCAGGATGGCCGGACGGTGTCTGATGGCGCAGGGCGTCGGGATGGGTCAGATAAGCTGTTGTCATGGGTCTGACGCTAGTCGATCCGGCAAAAGGGGGGAAGAGTGATTTTGCTCCGGTCGCGCTTGCCCGTCCTGTCAGGCAATGGCAGTCTGCGCCCAGCGCCGGACCGGCGATTTCAACAAGGACATGACATGAGTTCTGATAAAAGCCTGCCGATTCTGACGCCAGAGACGGTCCCGCCGCAAAGCTTCAGCGATGCGCAGGACGCTGTTGACTGTCTTGAACGGCTCTATGCCACCGCCACGAATTTCCTGATCGATGCGTTCAACAGGCTCGCACAGGGCGGGGAGGCCACGGCCAGGTATCGCGCCTTCTACCCCGAAATCCGCTTCACCACGACACGCTTTGACAAGATCGATTCGCGCCTGAGCTACGGCCATGTCACCGAGCCGGGCATCTATGCCGCGACTGTCACCCAGCCCGTGCTGTTTCGCAATTACCTGCGCCAGCAGATCGGGCTTCTGATCCAGAATCACGGTGTCCCGGTCAGTATCAGCGTCTCGACAACGCCGATTCCGTTGCATTTCGCCATGGCCGGGCGCGGCGATGTCAGCCTGCCCGAGAATGGCGAACTGGCGCTGTCATTGCGCGATCTGTTCGATGTGCCGGATCTGGCCACCACCAATGATGACTTCGTCAACGGCGCAGGCAGTCGCAACCCCGACGGGTCGCGCCCGCTGGCGCTGTTTTCGGCGCAGCGCATGGATTATTCGCTGGCCCGACTGGCGCATTACACCGCGACATCCGCCGATCATTTCCAGAATTACATCCTGTTTACCAATTACCAGTTCTATGTCGATGAATTCGAAGCCTTTGCCCGCGCGCAGCTTGGCGACCCCGATAGCGGCTACACGTCCTTCGTCGCCCCTGGCAATGCCGAGATCACCACGCCGGACGCGCCCATCCCGGATCTGCCGCGCCTGCCGCAGATGCCGACCTATCACCTGAAGCGCGCGCATGGGGCCGGGATCACGCTGGTCAATATCGGGGTCGGGCCGTCCAATGCCAAGACCGCGACCGACCATATCGCGGTGCTGCGCCCGCATGCCTGGATGATGGTCGGGCACTGCGCGGGGCTGCGCAACAGCCAGGCGCTGGGCGATTTCGTCCTCGCCCATGCCTATCTGCGCGAAGACAATGTGCTTGATGCCGATCTGCCGGTCTGGGTGCCGATCCCGGCGCTTGCGGAAATCCAGATCGCGCTGCAGGACGCGGTCGCGCAGGTGACCGAACTCGAAGACTACGCGCTGAAGCGCATCATGCGCACGGGCACAGTGGCGACCATCGACAATCGCAATTGGGAATTGCGCGACCAGTCCGGGCCGGTGCAGCGTCTCAGCCAGTCGCGCGCGGTGGCGCTGGATATGGAAAGCGCCACTATCGCAGCCAACGGGTTTCGCTTCCGGGTGCCCTACGGCACGCTGCTGTGCGTGTCCGACAAGCCGCTGCATGGCGAGCTGAAACTGCCGGGCATGGCCTCGAGCTTCTACAAGACACAGGTGGCACGACATCTGCAGATCGGGATCCGGGCGATGGAATTGCTGCGTGAAATGCCGCTGGAAAAGATCCATAGCCGCAAGCTGCGCTCCTTTGACGAGACGGCTTTCCTGTAATTCTGGAACTGCCCGTGGCGGCCTCGGTGCGATGTGGCAAGGCGCGGGTTTGCCGCATCGCGCCCGCTCTGGCCGCATTCAGAAAACAGGGCGCAAGATGACCTTGCGTCAGCTCCGGCCGATCGCAACTGCGCGCGCGAAAAAGCGCTTTTTCCCAATGTTATTTGCGGGTTTCAGAACTGGAAATCGGGAAGTTGCGATTGCACGCCCCGAAAAATCCGGGCTATATGCGCCTCGATACGGATATACCCTGATCCAGAAGACATACCGAGGAGCGTGAAATGACCGCGAAGCCGATGACCAAGACGCAGCTTGTCGCCGCATTGTCGGAAAAGATGGGCACTGACAAGAAAACCGCAAATGCTGCGCTCGACGCCCTGTCCGAAATCGTGACCAGCGAAGTTGCCGCAGGTGGCGCAATCACTGTGCCGGGGATCGGCAAGGTCATGTGCCGCGCCCGTCCTGAACGTCAGGTGCGTAACCCCGCGACAGGCGAAACCATGACCAAGGCGGCGGACAAGACTGTGCGTATCACCATCGCCAAAGCCCTGAAGGACGCGGTCAACGAGTGATTGCAGATGCATCTGATCAGGGCCATCCGGGAGGCCGGGTGGCCCTTTTTTGATGCCAGGCTGCGGCCGCCCCCTTGTGCCCGGCAAATTCTCGGGTAATCTGCGCATTGTTAGATGCGCTCTCCCTCGCATCCCGTGTCTGCGCTCTGCCGTTCCGGTGGAGCGTCCATTTTGAGGGAGGGTTATCATGCTACGACGCCAATTTCTTCACGGCACGGGCGCAATGGCGCTCGCATTGGCGCTTCCGCAGCAGTTGCGCGCAAGAACCACGCTCGATTTCGGCACAACACGCATCGACATGCTGTCCGATGGCCATCTTGTGCTGCCGCTGGATTTTCTGGGGGTGGACCAGCCGCCGGAACAGCTTGACCCCATTCTCGAACGCCACGGCCTGACCGGCGATGTCTACGAGCCGCCCTGCAATCTGGTGCTGCTGCGCGATGGCGACCGGACTGTGCTGTTCGACATTGGCGCTGGCCCCGATTTCATGTCCACGGTCGGCGATCTGCCTGATGCCATGGCCGCGCTCGACCTGCACCCCGAGGATGTGACCCATCTGGTGATCACCCATGCCCATCCGGACCATCTCTGGGGGTTGCTGGATGATTTCGACGAGCCATTACTGCCCGAGGCCCAGATCCTGATGGGTCGCGCCGAATGGGATTACTGGATGGACCCCGATACGGTGGATACGATCGGGGCCGCGCGCCAGTCCTTTGCGGTGGGGGCGCAGCGCCGGTTGGTCGAGATCGAGGACCAGGTGCAGCTGTTCGAGGACGGGGCCGAAATCCTGCCGGGGGTTCAGGCGGTCTCGACGCCGGGCCATACGCCGGGCCATATGGGTTTTGCGCTGCGGGCCGGGGGACAGGGGCTGATGGTCGTGGGCGATGCGCTGGCCAATCCGCATCTGGCCTTCGAGCGCCCCGACTGGGAAAGCAGCGCCGACCAGATCCCCGATATGGCCGCGACCACCCGGCTGCAGCTTCTGGACCGTATCACGGCCGAAGACCTTCTGATCCTGGGCTTTCACCTGCCCGGCGGCGGCATTGGCCGCGCCGAGAAGCAGGGCGAGGGCCGCTATGTTTTCACGACCGAGGTATGAGATGACACGCAACTTCCTGATCGTTCTGACCAGTCTGCTCTGGGCCGGGCTGGCCAGCGCCTCCGAGGACATCGCCGATAAATATCCGCAATCCACACTCTATAACAAACCGGTCGAGGTCATCCCGCATGTCTGGACCTCGATCGGGGCCACGGCCCCGCCGACCTATGAGAATGCCGGCCATAACAACAATCTGAGCTTCATCATCACAGGTGACGGGGTTGTGGTGGTCAATTCCGGGGCCTCTTACATGCTGGCGCAGGCGTTGCATGACGAAATCCGCGCCCGCACCGATCAGGAGGTGAAACTGGTCATTGCCGAGAACGGGCAGGGCCATGCCATGCTGGGGAATAACTACTGGATCGAACAGGGCGTGCCGGTGCTGGCCCATGTCGATGCCGCGCGCGAATTCGAGAAGGATTCGGGTCAGGCTTTCGCAAGCCTGCAGAATTACGCCCGCGAACGTGCCGAGGGCACGATGCCCATGCCGCCGACCGAAACCTTCACGGACCGGGTCGAGATCACGATGGGCGATTTCCGCATCGAGGTGCTGCATCTGGGCCCGGCCCACAGCCCCGGCGATACGCAGGTCTGGCTGCCCGACCAGTCCCTTCTGATCGCGGGGGATATCGCCTTTCAGGAACGTATGCCGCCGATTTTCGAGGGCACCTGCACCTCCTGCTGGATCGACACCTGGGACAATGCGCTGGAACCGCTGGGCGCGACCTATGTCATTCCCGGCCATGGCCACCCGACCAACATGGCGCAGGTGCGCCGCTATACCCGCGATTATCTGGTCTGGCTGCGCGACCGCATCGGCGAGCATATCGACGCGGGCGGCGACCTGACCAGCGCCTATTATGTCGACCAGTCGCCTTTCGCCCATCTTGACACATTCGACGAACTGGCCACGCGCAATGCAGGTGTGGTTTTCGCCGAAATGGAATGGGAGTGAGCGCGGGACTGGACAAACCCGCCCGGATTGCTTGACATGCGGGGATGGAAATGACCTGTCTGACCCCGCAAGACCTGAGCGCGCTGACCGAATTGCGCCGCACGCTTCACGCCCATCCCGATCTGTCGGGCGAGGAAGCAGCCACGGCGGCCCGGATCGGTGCATTTCTGCATGACACGGCCCCGACACAACGCATCGAGGGGTTGGGCGGCACAGGTCTGGCGTTGGTTTATGACAGTGGCCGGCCCGGCCCGCATGTGCTGTTCCGGGCCGAACTGGATGCGCTGCCGATCATGGAACAGACCGGGCTCGCCCATGCCTCGCGCTGCGCGGGCCGCGCGCATCTTTGCGGTCATGACGGGCATATGGCGATTCTCGCCGGGCTGGGCCTGTGGCTGGCGCGCAACCCACCCCGGACCGGACAGGTGATCCTGCTGTTTCAGCCTGCCGAGGAAACCGGCGCAGGTGCGCGCGCGGTGCTGGCCGATCCGCGCTTTGCTGACTTGCAGCCCGACTGGGCCTTTGCGCTGCACAACATGCCGGGCATGGCGCTGGGCAGTCTTGCGGTCGCGCCGGGGGTGGCGAGCTGCGCCTCGGTCGGCTGGCACCTTGCCTATGCGGGCCGCACCGCCCATGCTGCGCAGCCCGAAACCGGCCTGTCGCCTGCCGG
>SKRP01000176.1 GCA_007118445.1 Natronohydrobacter sp. | reverse complement strand
TCATCGCGGAACATGTAGGTCATCATGTAGCTGGGCAGGATATGCGTGCCGAAATTGCCGCCGGTCATCGTGTAGACGATATCGAAGACCTTGAGCGTCAGGATGGTGATTGTGGTCCAGACAACAACGATCGTGCCCATGACCTGCGGCACCTTGATCTTGAAGAACACCTGAAACGGATTGGCCCCGTCGATGATCGCGGCCTCGATGGTTTCTTCGGGAATGCCGCGCAGCGCCGCCGACAGGATCACCATGGCAAACCCGGTCTGGATCCAGACCAGAATGAACATCAGGAAGAAATTGTTCCAGAAGCGTATCTGCAACGGATCGAGCGCGACCAGCCCCATCGAGTCGCGGATCGCGTTGATGATACCGATATCGGGGTTGGCCGAATAGACGAAACGCCAGATCAGCGAGGCCCCCACAAAGCTGATCGCCATCGGCATGAAGATCAGCGATTTCGCGATATTCCCCCAGCTCAGCCGGTCGGTCAACTGCGCAATGAGAAGCCCGAAGAAAGTCGCAGCAGCCGGCACGAACAAGACCCAGAGCAGGTTGTTGAAGACCGCGGTTCGGAAACTCGATTCCCCGAACAGGTCGATATAATTGCCCAGCCCGATGAAATTTGTGCCTGATCGGTCAAAGAGCGAACGCCAGAACGACCCCACCACCGGATATGCCAGATAGAGGCCCAGCGCAAAGATCGCCGGGAACAGGAACAGCCAGGGGCGGACCTGATTGGCGCGGTTGATATTGCGCCCGGCCTGCGGCCCCTTGGCCGGAAAGATCACCTTGTCCAGGATCATGTTGGAAAAATAGAAATATCCGATACATCCACCGACCCCGATGATGATCGTCAGAATCCCTTGCAAGACTGGTGACATGGTTCCCCTCCCCCGGACTGACAGCACAGCGCACCCTGCCGGTGCAAGCTGTCATGATCCCTCTGGCTGTTTCGCAAAGATTGAAGCGAGCAGGGCCACCGCTGCGGGCAGCCCTGTCAGGATCTGCGACTTAGCGCATCGCGTCCCAGCGATTCTGGATTGCCGCGGCCACGGATTCCGCATCGGTGCCCGTCACGAAATCAACCATTCCGGTCCAGAATGCGCCTGCACCGATTTCACCCGGCATCACGTCAGATGCGTCAAAACGGAAGGTGGTGGCATCGAGCAGGATTTCATTCATCGCGCGCAGCGAATCATCGCCGAACACGTCCAGATTGACACCCAGATGCGGGGTCAGGAAGCCCGATTGCGCCATCCAGAGTTCATGTGCGATCGGGGTCTTGAGGAACTCGAAGAACCCGCGAGTGGCTTCGCTGTCTTCAGTGATCGTGAACTGCGTGCCAGCCCCCATCACCGGCTCGCCCAGATCCTTGGACGCGAAGGCAGGGAAATAGAAGAAGTCAAAATCCTGACCATATTCCGACCCTTCCGGGAAGAAGGCCGGGATGAACGAAGCCTGCTTGTGCATGTAGCAAGCCGGCGGGATCTGGAACAGGCCCGACGGGCTGTCGCGGAAATCTGTCGTGGCCACAGCCTCTGGTCCACCTTGCGCCCAGCCTTCCGATTGCGCGAAGACGCCGAAAGTCTCAATCGCCTCAATCACCTCGGGCGCGTCGAAGGGCAGTTCATTGGTGATCCACTGATCATACAGTTCAGGTTCATGCAGGCGCAGCATGATATCTTCGACCCAGTCGGTCGCAGGCCAGCCGGTCGCGGCACCCGATCCCAGACCGATGCACCATGGCGTGCCACCATCATCCACGATCTGTTGCGACAGCTCCAGCAGCTCTTCCATCGTTTCGGGAATGTCATAGCCCATTTCGTCGAAAGCATCGGGCGCATACCAGACCAGAGACTTCACATCGACCTTGTAGAAAAAGCCGAACATCTCTTCATCGCCATCAGGGCTCGGGAAGGTACCCAGATCAACCCAGGACTGGCCTGCGGCATAGTTCTCCACCATCCAGTCGGCAGTGTCAGTGCCAAGCGGCGACAGCGCGCCGCGCCCGGCCATGTCAGCGGCCAGACCGGGCTGCGGGAACACAGCAATATTGGGTGCCGAATTGGCCTGAATGGAGATGACAATATCCTGCTCGAAGCTGTCAGAGCCGGAATAGGACACAGTCGCGCCGGTTGCGGCTTCGAAATACGCAATGACATTGCGCAGGAATGTCTGGTCCGGCTGAAGCCAGGGCCCGGAAATGGTCACATTCTGACCTGAGAAATCATGTGCTTCTGCGAAAGCGTCGAAGCTGTCCCAGTTGAACCCGTCCGTTCCCGGCGCAATGATCAACTCATTTGCGCTGACGCCAGAGGCCATGATCGCAAGCGTTGCCACGCCTGCATAAAGTCTCGATTTCATTGTCATCCTCCCCGGTTGACCAATTTTCTGCACAGGTCTTGCGCCTGCACCCAGTCCATCCAGCGGTCAGGAATCACATTACCCAAACCGCTTTGGATGGATTCACTTACGCTGATGCAAAAGAGCCTGTCAAACATTTTGTCATGAAGGCCCTGAAATTACGGATCATTTTGCAGGTGCAGAAATTTACGCGCGAAAGAATACCTCTTTTCAGAGCTGCTGCTTTCTGACTATTATCCCCGCAATTCAATGCGGTTTGAGAACGATGAGCGTGACGCTGAAACAACTCGCAAGCTCTCTCGGCCTGTCGCCGACGACAGTCAGCCGGGCGCTCAACGGCTTTCCCGAAGTCAATGCCGCCACACGCAAGCGCGTGCAGGACGCGGCTGAGCGCGCCAATTACCGCCCCAATACGCGCGCGCGATCGCTGGCCACCGGGCGGGCCATGGCGATCGGGCATGTGATCCCGGTCTCGACCAGCCATGAGATCGTGAACCCGATCTTCTCGGATTTCGTGGCCGGTGCCGGCGAGACCTATTCGCGCGCTGGCTACGAGATGATCCTGCGCGTGGTGCCCGACGAGGATGAGGCGCGTGCCTATCAGGATCTTGTTGCGCGCGGGGCTGTGGACGGGATGATGGTGCATGGCCCCCGGCTGAAGGATACACGGGTCGAGTTGCTGGCCGATCTGGGCATTCCTTTCGTGATCCATGGCCGCACCAGCGAGGTCAACCGCCCGCATTCCTGGCTTGATATCAACAACCAGCGCTCGTTTCGCCGGGCGACGCAATTTCTGACCGATCTGGGCCATCGCCGGATCGCGCTGATCAACGGGTTGGAGACACTGGATTTCGCAATCCGCAGGCGCCGTGGCTATCTGGATGCGCTGGCTGCCGCCGGGATCGCCATGGACCCGGCGCTGATGCGGCAGGCGGAAATGACCGAACCCTATGGCTACCGGGTCGTGTCCGACATGATGCAGCTGCCCGATCCGCCGACGGCCTTTCTGTCCTCCTCGATGATTGTCGCCTATGGCATCCGGCGCGCCCTGTCCGAACTGGGGTGCGGGCTCGGGCGCGATGTCTCGGTGATCACGCATGATGACGATCTGTCCTATCTGCCCAATGATGGCGATATTCCCATGTTCACGGCCACGAAATCCTCGGTGCGCGAGGCCGGGCGGCGCGCAGCAGCCCTGTTGCTGCGGCTGGTCGAAGCTCCGCAATCGGGGCCGCTGACCGAGTTGATGGAAACCGACCTTGTGGTCGGGGCCTCGACCGGACTGGCACCGGGGCAATCCGCCGGATCGTGATTGGCGGCTTGAAGCTGCGCCCCGAAGCATCGTATCAGCCGCAGGGAAAGTGACGCCCCCCTCGCGACAGGAAGGACGAAGATGACGCCCAAGGATAGCCCGGTTCTCGTTGTCGATGTCGGCGGCACCAATACCCGCGTGGCGCTTGCGCGCGGGCGCACGCTGATCGCAGGGTCGACCGAGCGGTTCCGCAATGCAGATCACGACGGGCTTGGCGCGATCCTCGCGCAATACCTGTTGCGCCACAGTCTGACCCCGGCCCGCGCCGCCGTGGCGCTGGCCGGCCCTGTGCGTGGCAGCCATGCCGAGATGACCAATCTTGGCTGGTCGGTCGAGGCCGGGGAACTTGCGCAGCATCTGGGCATTGCCGAACTCACGCTGCTGAACGATCTGCAGGCGCAGGGCCATGCGCTGGCCCATCTGCCCGACAGCCATCTGCGCCGGGTGCGCAGCGGCCAGCCCGAGGACGGCCCCAAGCTGGTGGTGGGGCTGGGCACCGGGGTCAATGCGGCCCCGGTCTATCCTGCAGGCGCAGGCCATATCGTGCCCGCCGCCGAGGCCGGGCATATCCACCTGCCCCTGCACGGCGCGGAAGATTACCATCTGGCCGACTGGCTGATCGCGCGGCGCGGCTTTGCCTCGGTCGAGGATGTGCTGGCCGGATCGGGGCTGGAGCGGCTTTACGCCTATCACGCACAGGACGCGCGCAGCGGGCGCGCTCTGGATGCAGGCGCGATCATGGCGGCGATGGAACAGGGCGATGCGCTGGCGCAATCCGTGGGGCGGCATTATGTGCGGCTTCTGGCGCATGTGCTGGCCGATCTGGCGCTGATCACCCTGCCCTTTGGCGGGATCTATCTGATCGGCGGGGTCAGCCGCGCTTTCGCGCCCTGGCTGGAGCGTTTCGGCTTTGACGCGGCTTTCACCGATATGGGCCGTTTCTCTGATCTGGTCGCACGCTTCCCTGTGGCGATTGTCGAGGATGACTATGCCGCTCTTGCAGGCTGCGCCGCCTATCTGGATGCGCGCTGATCGCGCAGCGGCATCCGCCGCCCCGTGAACCACAGCGCATAGGCCAGCGCAGCAAAGGCCAGCAGCAGCGCGCCGAGGTTCAGCGCGACTGTGGCCAGCCCCAGCCGCTCAGGGTCAAGGAACGGATAGGGATAGCGCCCGGTCAGCGCCCCGCGCGTCAGCGCATAGACCGCGTAAGCCGCAGGCCAGACCAGCCATGTCAGCGGCTGGCCCTCGCGGGACGGGTTCCGGCTGGTCTCCATCAGCCAGAACCACAGCATCAGCGCAGGCAGGATCGTATGCAACGCCTGATCGACCCACCAGCGTAACCCGGTGAAAAAGATCAGATGCGCCAGCAGCAGATGATAGACCAGCGCGACCATGATCATCGACACTGTCACCATGCTCATCCAGCCAAAGGGCAGCCGCCGCCCGGTCACAGCGATGGTCAGCATGGTCAGCGCCATCAGAAGATTGGTCCAGATGGTGAAGAACCCGGCCATCCCCCAGAGCGCTGCCCCGAACGTCATGCCCCGCGCCAGCCGCAGGCCCAGCTGCGTGCCCAGCGCGGCAAGGCCGATCATCGCGATCAGCCCGGCAGTGATGCGGTATTTCGGGTCCATGTCCGGCCTGCTCTTGTTGTCTGGCGGTCAAGATATCGCAAAGCACGGCGATGAAAACCCTTGCTGCTCTGGTGCGCACGCGGCAAGCCTTGCCGCATGGACTGGCGCGATCAGGGAATATTGCTGCGAATGCAGCGCCACGGCGAATCTGCCGCGATCATCGAGGTTTTCTCGGGCCTGCACGGTCGCCATGCCGGGGTCGTGCGGGGCGGTGCCTCGCGCAGGATGGCCGCAACGCTGCAACCGGGCGCGCAGCTCGATCTGACCTGGCGCGCACGGCTCGAGGACCAGCTGGGCAGCTTCACAGTCGAGCTGATCCGCGCGCGGGCCGGTATCTTGCTGGGCGACCGGCTGGCACTGGGCGCGCTCACGACAATCTGCGCACTCTGCCGCTACGCCCTGCCCGAACGCATGGCCTATCCCGGCCTTTATGGCGACACGGTCGCGGTGCTGGACACGCTCGGCCAGCCCGGCTGGCTGCGATCCTATGCGCTTTGGGAACTGGGCTTGCTGGAAGCGACCGGCTTCGGCCTCGATCTGCAGCAATGCGCTGTGACCGGCGCGCGATCCGGGCTGGCCTATGTCTCGCCACGGACAGGCCGCGCGGTGACGGCGACAGGCGCAGGCACCTATGCCGACCGGCTTCTGCCCCTGCCTGCGGCGCTCAGCGACAGTCATGCCCGCTTCGATGCTCATGCCCTGACCCAGGCGCTGCAGCTCAGCGGATATTTCCTGCATCACTGGCTGGCCGAAGCGCAGGGCCGCCCCCTGCCCGAAGCGCGTGCGCGGTTTCTCGCCCTGCTGGACTGAGCGACAGGGCATGACCCCGTAAAGCCACGCATTTTCTCCTTGATTGTTTCCTTTTCCGACAAGAATGCCGCGCAATCGCCTCAGAATTGCCTGTTTGCAAGGAAATAACCTTGATCTGATCAGACCAGAGTATCAGACCTGCCCCATGCACCCTGCCGAAGACATGCCCGAAGCTGCGCGCCCCCGCCCTTTTCTCGGACGGCACCGCGCCATGCTGCTGGGCGGGGTCATTCTCGCGCAGCTGATCGCATTGGCGGGTCTCTATCAATTCACCATCGAGATCGATTGCGCAGCGACCGGGTCTTACGAGCTGTGCCGTGGCCTGCGCTCGGCGCTCGGGCGCAGCCTTGCGCTGCTGACAGGGTTTGGCGTGTTGATTCTGGCCCGCCCCGCCATCTTTGCCGAGTTCGCCCGCCGCGCCGCAACTGTGTCGCGCGGCATGATCCTTGCCGGTCTCGCGGCATGGGCTGGCTTTGCGATCCTGCTTCTGCCCGCGCTCTGGCTGGCACAGGGCGCGGGACCGGCGGAATTTGCCCGCGCGGTGCCTGTCTGGCTGGTCGGCGGCGCGATCATCCTTCCGGCCACCCTGCGCTGGATCGCGCGCTGGTCGGACTGGGCCTGGCTGTTGCGCCAGCTTGGAGGACTGGGCGCAGGCGTGCTGGCAGCCGTCATGATCATGCCCGAACTGGCCGAGGCCATGCAGCCCTTGTGGAATATCGAGGCGCTGACCTTCCTGACCTTCGCGCTGGTCTTTGTCCTGCTGCGTCTGCTCGGCGCGGATGCTTTCGCGGACCCTGACACTTTTGTTCTGGGGATCGAGGGCTTTGCCGTCCATATCGCCGCGCAATGCTCGGGCGTCGAGGGCTTCGTGCTGGTGGGCGGTTTCGTGGCGCTCTATGCCGTGCTGTTCCATGCCACGATCCGCCATGGGCGGTTCTGGCTGATCGTGCTGCCGCTGGCCTTGCTGGCAAGCTGGGTGCTGAACATCATCCGCATTGCCGTGCTGGTGCTGCTGGGGGCGCATGTCTCGCCGCAACTGGCGGTAGACGGGTTTCACAGCTATGCGGGCTGGATTTTCTTCACCCTGCTGGCGCTGGCCATCCTCGCGCTGGTGCATCGCTCCAATTTCCTGCACTGGTCCGAGGCGCGCGCGCCGTCCCTGCCACTCGCGCAGGACATGACCGCTGCGCAGATCCTGCCTTTCGTGGGGTTCATGGTCTCGGGGCTGATCGCCGCCGCGCTGTTCGACCCGCCTGCCTTCGGCTATCCGCTGCGCGTTGCCATCATGTGCGCGGCCCTGCTGCCCTTTCTTGCACTGCTGCGCGCGCTGCCCTGGTCGCCGGACCCGGTCGCACTGGCGATGGGCGCGGGCATCGGGGTGCTGTGGATCCTGTCGCAAGGCGGCACCAGCGATCAGGGGGCCGAACTGGCCACGATGCTGGGGGCGATGACCCTCGCCGGAGCGCTGTTCTGGTCGGTGAT
>SKRP01000004.1 GCA_007118445.1 Natronohydrobacter sp. | reverse complement strand
GGAGCGCTCGCGCGACAAGGTCGAGGATCTGCGCAATGACATGGCGCAGGTCGGCCAGTATATCGGCGTCGATATCGAGGAATTCCGCCGCTTCGTCGGTCAGGTCCAGAAGGGCGAGAAGGAAGCCCGGCAGGCCAAGAAGGAAATGGTCGAAGCGAACCTGCGTCTGGTGATCTCGATTGCCAAGAAATACACCAATCGCGGGCTGCAATTCCTTGATCTTATTCAGGAAGGCAATATCGGCCTGATGAAGGCCGTCGACAAGTTCGAATACCGGCGCGGCTACAAGTTCTCAACTTACGCGACATGGTGGATCCGGCAGGCGATCACCCGCTCGATCGCCGATCAGGCGCGCACGATCCGTATTCCGGTGCATATGATCGAGACGATCAACAAGCTGGTGCGGACGGGTCGGCAGATGCTGCACGAAATCGGGCGCGAACCGACTTCGGAAGAGCTGGCCGAGAAGTTGCAGATGCCGCTGGATAAAGTGCGCAAGGTGATGAAGATCGCCAAGGAGCCGATCAGCCTCGAAACCCCCATTGGCGACGAGGAAGACAGCCAGCTTGGGGATTTCATCGAGGACAAGAATGCGCTCCTGCCGCTCGATTCCGCCATTCAGGACAACCTGCGTGAAACCACGACGCGCGTTCTGTCTTCTCTGACGCCGCGTGAAGAACGCGTGCTGCGGATGCGCTTCGGGATCGGGATGAACACTGATCACACGCTGGAAGAGGTCGGCCAGCAATTCAGCGTGACGCGCGAACGCATCCGGCAGATCGAGGCCAAGGCGCTGCGCAAACTGAAGCACCCGTCGCGGTCGCGCAAGCTGCGGAGTTTTCTGGATCAGTGAATGACCAGGGACGCGAACCAGAGATCTTGCTCGCTTGCTATGACAAAATGGCACAAATCGAGGTTCGTCTAGCCTTCTTTGCTTTGTTCACGCGCCTCAGCAACGAGACTGCGCTCTCTATCCGCCCATATCGCCATGGCAGGCAATTTGGCATACATCTGCTATTTGATTCGAATGGGCCGGTGACTGGGAAGCTTGCGAATGGCGCACAGTTTGCCTTTGACACGGCGCAAGCGCATCTGACCTGGTGGTTCCGGCCTCCCTGTCTGAACTACGCCTTGCTGACACTTGAGGAAATTGGCGCACGGTTTGAGAACGCGCATCAGCGGCCGGATTCTCACATTACGATAAGGCTACACAACCAGCGAGACGTGGATCTCTTGTTGCCGCTGCTCATTCTTGCGCAAAGCCGATACGCACTGTCCTCGCCGATTTGAGGCGCTTTCCGGGGGAGTTCCGTTTCCTTCGTTCCCGGATCGTAAGACTGTCAACCACACGCGGGCAAACATGTAGCAGCAATTGAACGACACCCATGAATGCATCCGGCACTGACCCGCGACTGCTTGCACCGGGGTTTACTGCGAAACACGCCCGCTGTCTGGCACAATCTCCCGGAGGGAACTGGCGTCAACGACGCCAGGGACTGACGCGGATACCGCGTTTCCTGCCCGCTTTCGGCACGTTCGACTCGACGAAGGAATACCGCGCTTCGTCATAGGGCGGCGTGCCGAGGCATTTTTCCCAATAGGCCGTGCCGCCCATGCGCAACCATAGCGGCAGGCTGAGCACGACCCCGGCAATGAACCCACCCGCATGGGCCCAATAGGCGATCCCGCCACCTTCGATCGAAGCACCAATGCCGCCCAACACCTGCATCACGAACCAACTGCCCAGCACCAGCCATGCGGGGACCGGGATAATGCGGAAAATCACAATCAGAAACAGGAACATATCGACCCGCGCGCGGGGGTAGAACAGAAAATAACCGCCCAGCACACCGGCAATCGCGCCCGAGGCCCCGACCATTGGGATCATCGATTGCGGCTCGGAGAGATATTGCAGCGCCCCGGCTGCCAGCCCGCAAAGCAGGTAGAAGCCGAGGAATTTCCAATGCCCCCAAACATCTTCCATATTATTGCCGAAAATCCACAGAAACAGCATATTCGCGGCCAGATGCAGCAGGTCACCATGCAGGAACTGATGTGAAATCAGCGTCTCGAACCCCTGCCCCGCGCTGAGCCGCGCAGGCAACATCCCCCATTGCGCGAAAAAGCGCATCAGGGCGTAATCATCGCCAAAGAGCGGCAGATAGAGCGCGAAGATCGCGATATTGGCGGCCATCAGCGCCCATGTGACATAGGGGCGGCGCCTGGGGGGATTATGGTCGCGGATCGGGATCAGCATGGCAGTCTTTCAAACGGCAAGCGGCGCCCGTCACAGCGGGCGCCGCGTCACGTCCTGGCAAGGGCTCGGATCAATCGGCCGTCAGCAGCGGCGGGTTGTTGCCGGTGATCTGCTTGGCATCCGGCCCGTCAATGATCAGCGCAATCGCACCGTCGCGCACCCGGACCTGCACCAGGCCGCCCTTGGCAAGCTTGCCAAAGAGCAACTCTTCAGCGAGCGGCTTCTTGATATGCTCCTGGATGACGCGCGCCAGCGGGCGGGCACCCATCTTGTCATCATAGCCTTTCTCGGCCAGCCAGGCCGCTGCATCCTCGCTCAGATCGATGGTGACATTGCGATCCATCAGCTGCGCTTCAAGCTGCAGCACGAATTTCTCGACCACCATCATGATCACCTCGCGCGGCAGCGGCGCAAAGCTGATCACCGCATCCAGACGGTTGCGGAATTCGGGCGTGAATGTGCGTTCGATGGCAGCGGTGTCCTCGCCCTCGCGCCGGTCACGCCCGAAGCCAATGGCGGCTTTCGCCTGTTCGGTAGCACCGGCATTCGAGGTCATGATCAGGATCACATTGCGGAAATTCACGGTCCGGCCATTATGGTCGGTCAGCTGGCCGTGATCCATGACCTGAAGCAGGATATTATAGACATCCGGATGCGCCTTCTCGATCTCGTCGAGCAACAGCACGCAATGCGGATGCTGGTCCACCCCGTCGGTCAGCAAACCGCCCTGATCAAACCCGACATAGCCCGGAGGCGCACCGATCAGACGCGAAACCGCGTGTTTCTCCATGTATTCCGACATGTCGAAACGCAGCAGTTCCACACCCAGCGTGTCGGCCAGTTGCTTGGCCACCTCGGTCTTGCCCACGCCCGTCGGCCCGGCAAAGAGATAATTGCCGATGGGCTTTTCGGGCTCGCGCAGCCCGGCACGGGCCAGCTTGATCGCCGAGGACAGCGCCTCAATGGCTGAATTCTGACCGAACACCACCCGCTTGAGCGCGGATTCCAGATCGCGCAGCATTTCGCTGTCGTCTTTCGAGACGTTTTTCGGCGGGATGCGCGCAATCTTGGCCACAACCGCTTCGATTTCCTTGGGCCCGATGGTCTTGCGGCGCTTCGAATCGGGCAGCAGATGCTGCGCCGCGCCCGCTTCATCGATCACGTCAATCGCCTTGTCGGGCAGTTTGCGGTCATTGATATAGCGCGCCGCCAGCTCGACCGCCTGCTTGATCGCATCATTGGTGTAGCGAATTTCGTGATGTTCCTCGAAATAGGGTTTCAGACCCATCAGGATCTTGACCGAATCCTCGACAGTCGGTTCCACCACATCGATTTTCTGGAACCGGCGCGACAGGGCGCGGTCCTTCTCGAAATGCTGGCGGAATTCCTTGTAGGTGGTGGACCCCATGCAGCGCAGCTTGCCGCCCTGCAGCGCAGGTTTCAGCAGGTTCGAGGCATCCATCGCCCCGCCCGAGGTCGCGCCCGCACCGATGACAGTATGAATCTCGTCAATGAACAGCACCGCGTCAGGATGATCTTCCAGTTCCTGCACCACGGATTTCAGACGCTCTTCGAAATCGCCCCGGTAACGCGTGCCAGCCAGCAACGCGCCCATATCCAGCGAGAAAATGGTCGAGCCGGACAGGATCTCTGGCGTGTCACCCTCGACAATCTTCTTGGCCAGCCCTTCGGCAATCGCGGTTTTGCCCACACCCGGATCACCCACCAGTAGCGGGTTGTTCTTGCGCCGTCGACACAGCACCTGGATGCAGCGCTCGACTTCTGCAGCGCGACCGATCAGCGGATCGACATCGCCCTCGCGCGCCTTGGCGTTGAGATCGACACAATACTTGCCCAGCGCGGTTTCCTTGGCTTTCTCTTCGGGTTTGCTGGCCTGTTCGCTCTCTTCCTCTTCCGCGCCGCTCACAGGGCGGGATTCGGAATATTTGGCGTTCTTGGCCACCCCATGGGCGATGAAATTCACCGCATCATAGCGCGTCATATCCTGTTCCTGCAGGAAATAGGCCGCGTTGGATTCACGCTCGGCAAAGATCGCGACAAGAACATTCGCCCCGGTCACTTCATTGCGGCCCGAGCTTTGCACATGGATCGCCGCGCGCTGGATCACGCGCTGGAATGCGGCGGTCGGCACGGCTTCGGAGCCTTCGATATCGGTCACGAGCGAGGCCAGCTCTTCCTCGATGAAATCCTGCAGGGTCTTGCGCAATTCATCCAGTTCGACATTGCAGGCCAGCATCACACGGCTGGCATCGGGTTCGTCGAGCAACGCCAGCAGAAGATGCTCCAGCGTCGCGAACTCGTGCCGCCGGGAATTGGCCAAGGCCAGTGCCCCGTGGATGGATTGCTCCAGAGTGGTTGAAAAACTTGGCACGTCGGACGCTCCTGTTCTTGGGTGGACGTCGGGAATATCCCGCTGCCCAGTGTCGCCTCACCTTCTTAAATTTCGGTTTTATTCACCGTCCTTCAAGTGTTTTTTTATCAACTTTGCCGGATGAAACGGATTCTGACAAGTTTCGTTACACCCTGCGCGCAAGTTGATCATTCAGAACGTGTCTTTCATGCCGCGCAGGCAGGCGAACATTTCTGCGTCGCTCACCCCGACACGATCATGCGCCTGCTTGAGGTAATCCTGTCCCGCACGAAGGAAAGGGTTTGTCGCTTTCTCCAGCGCGAGCGGCACGACCGCCATCGGCCGGTTCGCGGCACGGTCGGCCTGCATCTGCGTGACACGCGCCTGCAACGCGGCATTCCCGGGGTCAACATGAAGGGCAAAACCCGCATTGCCCTGGCTGTAATCATGGCCCGAACAGATCAGCGTTTCATCGGGCAGCGCCATCAGCTTGCACAGGCTGTCCCACATCTGCGCAGGCGTGCCCTCGAACAGCCGTCCGCAGCCCAGTGCCATCAGACTGTCCGCCGTGAAGGCGAGCCCGCTTTCGGGGAAATGAAAGGCGATATGGCCGATCGTATGACCCGGCACATCAATCACGACCCCCTCCTGCGACCCAAGCCGCACTGTATCGCCCTCGCCGAGCGCGTGATCCAGCGGCGGCAGGCGATGGGCATCGGCGCGCGCCCCCCAGATCGCGGCACCCGTATCTTCCTGCAGCCGCATGACACCGCCGATATGGTCATCATGGTGATGGGTGATGAAGATATCACTCAGCCTGTGGCCTGCCGCGTCGAGCGCATCATGGATCGGGGCCACATCCGGCACATCCACGACGCCGGTGCGCCCGGTCGCGGGATCATGCAGCAGATAGGCGTAATTGTCACGCAGGCAGGGAATGGCTGTCATCTGCAGAGGCATGGCATTTTCCTTGGATTGCGTTAGGATTGCCACCAGTCTGGGCCAATCCGTGCCCCGACGCAACCGATGGGGCCCGATGCATCAGGATGTCTGCCTTCTGCGGGATTTCTATTATACCACCCGGCTGGGCCGCGCGGCACAAAAGGCGATGCGCGATCGGCTGCAGCTGCGATGGCCTTCGGTCAAGGGGCTGTCTGTCGCAGGATTTGGCTTTGCCGCACCACTCTTGCGCCCCTGCCTTGACGAAGCGGCGCGCGTCCTCACCCTGATGCCCGCGCAACAGGGCGTGCTGCACTGGCCCGCCGAAGCGGAAAATCATTCGGTCCTGGTCGAGGAAACCAGCTGGCCGCTGGCCACGGACAGTATTGACCGATTGGTCGTGCTGCACGGGCTGGAGACCTCGGATCGCCCCGCCGCGCTGATGGAGGAAATCGCGCGGGTGCTGAAAGTGGGCGCGCGGATGATGCTGATCGTGCCCAACCGCTCGGGGCTGTGGGCGCGGCGCGACGGGACGCCATTCGCACTGGGCCGACCCTATTCGCTGCGCCAGATCGACAGCCTGCTGCGCGAGCACGGATTCGAGGTGCAGGAGACATCAAGCGCGCTGTTCTTCCCGCCACGGGATCGCAACAGCTGGCTGCGCTGGGCGATGATGCTCGAAAGCATGGGCCAGCGCCTGCCGCGCTATCATGCCGGCGGCGTGCTGCTGGTCGAGGCCACGCGGATCGCCGATGCGCCCGGTGCATCGGGGCTGAGCGTGCGCGAGCGCAAACCCCTGCGCATTCTCGACCCGGTCCGCCCGACGGCCACACGACCGGCCTGGCGGAGCAGGATGCAGGGCGCGCGGCGCGGATATTGACCAGCAAAGAATCAGCTTTTCGGGATGCGCGCGCAGCCTCTGCCGCGCACCCCTTGCAGCGCGGTCGTCGCATGGTAGCGCAAGCCTGTGGCGCGATGTCGCAGGACGATACCAATTAACCACCCCGGCGCTGGCAAGAACGTGACCTTGGCGGTTGCAGCATCAGGAACCCTCTGCTAAACCCGCGCCGAATTTGCCTGTCGCGTCAATTACAGCATTCACGGCACCGGGCCGACGCGAAGCCGGGTGCGGAACAGATGGAAGGGTGGACGTGTCCGAACCAGCTTCGATCTCCTCTGGTATAGCGCAGCGCTATGCTACGGCCGTCTTCGAATTGGCCAGAGAGTCCAAATCACTCAAATCTCTTGAAAGTGATGTCGCAGCCCTTGACGGGGCTCTGACAGAAAGCGCTGATCTGCGCGGGCTGATCGCCTCGCCGGTCTATTCGCGCGATCAGGTCACCAGTGCGATCACTGCTGTCGCGCAGAAAATGGCGCTGTCGCAGACTGTCACCGGCGCGCTTGGTGTGATGGCACGCAAGCGCCGCCTGTTTGCCCTGCCGCAGGTTCTGGCCGCATTGCGTGCCATGATCGCCGAGGAAAAGGGCGAAGTCACTGTTGATGTCACCTCTGCGACGCCGCTGACCAAGGGCCAGCAGGCGGACCTGGTGAAGACGCTCAAGGCCCGCGTGGGCAAGGAGATCAATCTCAAACTGGCCGTCGATGAAAGCCTCATCGGCGGTCTTGTCATCAAGGTGGGCTCGCAAATGATCGACAGCTCGATCCGCGCAAAGCTCGCGGCCCTCAAGAACAGCATGAAAGAGGTCGGATAAATGGGTATCCAAGCTGCTGAGATTTCTGCCATCCTCAAGGAGCAGATCAAGAACTTCGGTCACGATGTCGAAGTTACCGAGGTGGGCCGCGTGCTCTCGGTGGGGGACGGGATTGCCCGCGTCCACGGGCTGGACAATGTGCAGGCCGGCGAGATGGTCGAATTCCCCGGCGGCGTGCGCGGCATGGCGCTGAACCTTGAGACCGACAATGTGGGCATCGTGATTTTCGGCGATGACCGCGGCATCAAGGAAGGCGACACGGTCAAGCGCACCAAATCCATCGTGGACGTGCCCGTCGGTGACGAGCTTCTGGGCCGCGTGGTCGATGGTCTGGGCAACCCGATTGACGGCAAGGGC
>SKRP01000154.1 GCA_007118445.1 Natronohydrobacter sp. | reverse complement strand
TGCTGGCCCTGCAAACCGGGTTCGCGGCGGCGCATATGCTGGCGCTGCCCGGTGCGGCACTGCTGGGCGCGGTGCTGGCGGTGCTGGTGATCCTTGCGCTGGCCGGGCCGCGCGGCGGGTCGATCACGCTGATCCTTGCAGGGATTGCCGTTTCGGCGCTTGCGGGCGCGCTGACCTCGCTGGTGCTGAACCTGTCGCCCAACCCCTTCGCGGCCTCGGAAATCGTGTTCTGGATGATGGGGTCATTGCAAGACCGCTCGATGACCCATGTCTGGCTGGCCGCGCCCTTTATCGCGCTCGGGGCGGTGGTGCTGTTGGCGCAGGGCCGCAAATTCGATGCGCTGACGCTGGGCGAGGATGCCGCGGCCAGCATGGGCGTGCATCTGGGACGGTTGCGACTGGCGCTGGTGCTGGGCGTCGCGTCAATGGTGGGGGCGGCGACCGCAGTCGCAGGGGCGATCGGCTTCGTCGGGCTGGTCGTGCCGCATATCCTGCGCCCGCTGGTCGGCGCGCAGCCCTCGCGCCTGCTGCCTGCCTCGGCACTCGGGGGCGCGGTGCTGGTTCTGATGGCCGATATTGCCGTGCGGGTGATCCTGCCGACGCGCGATCTGAAACTGGGGGTGCTGACGGCCATCGTCGGCGCACCGCTGTTTCTGCATCTGATCTACAAGACCAGGGCGCAGGGGCTATGAGCGGGCTGACAGTTTCAGATTTCAGCGTTGCGCGCGGGCCTTGCGATGTGCTGCGCGATATCGCGCTTGATCTTGGCGCGGGCGAATTTGTCGGCCTGCTGGGGCCGAATGGCGCTGGCAAGACCACGCTGATGCGCGCGGCACTGGGGTTGATGGCGCATCGGGGGCGCTCGTCGCTCTCGGCCCTGCCCTTGGCAGAGCGCGCGAAAACTGTCGCCTGGCTGCCGCAGGCGCGCGAAATTGCCTGGCCCGTCAGCGTTGAGACACTTATCGCCCTGGGTCGCCTGCCGCATCTGGGCGCGGGCATGGCCCCCGGCGCGCAGGATCAGGACGCGATTGACAGCGCGATTGCGCGTATGGGGCTGGAGGCCTTCCGCAGCCGCGTCGCCACGCAGCTTTCGGGCGGTGAACAGGCGCGGGTGCTGATCGCGCGGGCGCTGGCGCAGGACACACCCTGTCTGATGGTCGATGAACCGGCTGCAGGGCTTGACCCGGCGCATCAGATCACGCTGATGGAAGTGCTGGCCGCAGAGGCGCGGGCGGGGCGGATGGTGCTGGCCTCGCTGCATGATCTGGGGCTTGCGGCGCGCTATTGCACCCGCGTCGTGGTATTGTCGCGCGGCGGGGTCGCAGCGGATGGCCCGCCTGCGCAGGTGCTGACGCCCGATCTGCTGGCACGGGTGTTTCAGATTCGCGCGCATGTCTCGGACGGGCCGGACGGTCCGATCCTGCAACCTGTGGGGGTGGTATGACCATTACGCTGGACAGTCCATGGCTGGAATTCGATCTGGGCCGCGAGATGCAGGTACTCAGTTGGGCCCCGCATGGCGCAGGCTACCGGCAGGCGCATCGGCTGCTTTGGCGGCAGGTGCGCAATGCCGATCTGCCCGAGGATCTGGACGTAAATGCCTGGCTGCAGGGCGAACTGGCCGCGCGCGACGCGCTGGATGCTGTGGTCATGCTGACCTCGCGCGATCTGCGCGCGCATCATCCGGGCCGCGCTGTGGTCGCGGGGGTCGAGGTGACAGCGCTGGCCACAGTCGGGCTGTCCAATGCCGAACGCGTGGGCCACAGGGTGGACCGCTCCGGGCGCGACTGGAACCGCGATCTGACGCAGGAAATGCAGACGCGGCGTCTGGGAACGATCAATATCGGCCTGCGCATCGACGCGCCCCTGTCGCAAACGGGCCTGCTGGAAGCGCTGAGCATCGCCACAGAGGCGCGCACGGCCGCGATCATGGAAGCGGGCCATGTTCTGCCCGATCTGTCCGGGCTGGCCACCGGGACCGGCACCGATTGCATCGCGGTTGCGGCCCCTGCGGGCGCAGATGACTATGCCGGGCTGCACACGAGCGTCGGGCAGGCTATCGGGCAAGCTGTGTTGCAGGCCGTGCGCGAGGGCGCGCGCGACTGGCAGGCGAGCATCGGGCAGATCAGCGGGGGGTAGACGCATGGACAGCGCAGCATTGGCAGAATTTCTGACGCGTGGGGGGCCTGCGCTCTGGGTGATCGCAGCGCTGTCTGTGCTGACCGCCGCGCTGATCCTGTGGAAATTCTGGGATCTGGCGCGGCTGGGCGCATGGTCGCGCAGCCCGTCCGAGGCCGCCGTGCGCCAATGGCGCGAGGGCGCGCGCGCTGACGCTGTTGCGGGCTTGGGCGCGCGCAACGGGCTGCGCGCACGGGTCAGCCGGCGCGCGATGGAAACGCGGCTCGGGGTCATGCCCGACCCTGCTGCGCGCGAGGAAACCCTGCGCGTGGGCAAGCTGGCACTGATGGAGGCGCGGCGCGGCCTGCGCGCACTGGAACTGATCGCGACGATTGCGCCGCTGATCGGGCTGCTGGGCACGGTTCTGGGCATGATCGAGGCGTTTCAGGCGCTGCAGGCCGCTGGCAATCGCGCTGATCCGGCGGCACTCGCAGGGGGTATCTGGCAGGCGCTGCTGACCACTGCCGCAGGCATGGCCGTGGCCATCCCGGCGGCGATGGCGCTGAGCTGGTTCGAGAGCATCTGCGACCGGGTGCAGGTCGATCTCGAAGACCTCGCCACGCGCATTTTCACTGCGCCAGAGCCCGCCTGATGTTCCGCTTCGCCGCCCCCCGGCCTGCGCGCAGGCCCAGCCTGACACCGATGATCGATGTGGTGTTCCTGCTGCTGGTCTTTTTCATGCTGGCCGCGCGCTTCGGGCAGGATGTGGGGCTGACGCTGGCCCCGGCGGGCAGCGATGGCGCGCGCTATGACGGGCCGCCGCGACTGGTGGAATTCGACACATCGCGGCTGTGGCTGAACGGGGCTGAAACCGCGCCCGACGCCCTGCCAGATGCGCTGGAAGCACTGATGCCGAACCCTTTGGCGCTGGTCATCCTGCGCCCGCGTGAAGGGGCAAGCGTGCAGGATCTGACCCGCGTCACGGACATGCTGCAGGGCGCGGGCATCGCGCGGCTGGTGGTGCTGGAGCCATGAGCGCGCTGGAGATCACCCTGCCCGCCCGCAAGGCGCCGCGCGAAAGCGTGGTGCCGATGATCAATGTGGTGTTCCTGCTGCTGATCTTCTTTCTGATGAGCGCGCAGATTGCCCCGCCTGATCCGGTCGAGATCACCCCGCCTGTGGCCGAAACCGACACCCCCTTGCCCGAGGCCGCGCAGGTTGTCTGGCTGGACCGCGAGGGCGTGCTGCATCTGGACGGGCTGCGCGGCGATGCCGCGCTTGCGCAGATCAGTGACATCAGCGGCGCTGTGACCCTGCGCGCTGATGCAGAGCTGCCAGCTGCAGAGCTGGCGCGGGTGCTGCGGGTCTTTGGCGCGGCAGGCGTGAGCGAGGTCACGCTGGTTGCGATTGCGGGGGGGCCATGAGGACAGGGCTGGAATTTGCAGGCTTCGCCTCGGTCTCGCTGGTCGCGCATCTCGCGGTGTTCGGGGCAACGGTCCCGGATGGCACGGCGTCAGGCGGGTCCGGCGGGTCAGATGCAGTGACGATTGCCGCGCCCGTCGCAGCTGCGGATGCCGAACTCGCAGCGCTTGTGCGGCGCTGGGAAGCGCCTGTGCAGATGGCCGCGCCGCCCGATGCGCCCCCCGCGCCCCCTGCCCCGCCCGAGGCCGCTCCTGACCTCACCGCTCCCGCGTTTGACGCGCCCGGCCTGCCCTCTGCCACCGCGCTGCGCACCCCCGGCGCGACGCAGGACAGCCCGCAGATCATGACGGACACGCCGCAGCTCTTTGCGATGCCCGAAACGCGCGATACCCCGCGCCCGCCGCCCCGTCCCGAACCCCGACGGGCAGCCCCATCGCCACAGGCCGCCCCGCCTACGGCGCGCGCAGCCGGTCAGGGCGCGCAAGCGCAAAGCGGCAGCGGGCGCGCTGCGCAACAAAGTGGCTCTGCGCCCAGCGCCAGCCAGATGGCGCAATGGGGCGGCGCGATCCGGGCCGCGATCCAGCGCCGCCAGAGCCGACCGGCGACCCGCGCGCGCGGCACTGTACATCTGCGGCTACAGGTCAGCGCGCAGGGCCAGCTGGTCAGCGCCAGCATCGCGCAGGGCTCCGGCCATGCAGCACTCGATCAGGCCGCGCTGCGTGCTGTGCAGGGCGCGCGCCTGCCCGCAGCCCCTGGCGGGATTTCCGGGACGCATCATTTCAACCTGCCGCTAAGCTACCGCTGAGCGCCGCTTTTTCGCGCCGCAAGGGGAAAATGATCTGTTCGCCGGATTTTCTGTCCTGGCTTACCTTGCGCCTCGATTCATGGCATGGACAGGTTGACCCGCCTGTCCCGACCCACAGGCAGAGCTGCATCGTCAAGCTGGATATCAAGAAAGGCACGCATGGATCTGAGCATTGCAGAGATCATCCCGCTGGTCATCGGTCTGGTGGCGACTGGCGCTGTTGCAGGCATCCTTTCGGGCCTACTGGGCGTGGGCGGCGGCATTGTCATCGTGCCGGTGCTGTTCTGGGTTCTGGACGGGTTGGGGTTTGAAGCTGCGCGCGCCATGCAGGTCGCGGTGGGCACATCGCTGGTCACTGTGGCCATCACCGCCCTGACAGCGGCGCGGGCACATCACAATCGCGGCTCGGTCGAGATGGGGATCTTTCGGCTCTGGTCCCCGTTCATGGCTGTGGGGGCGCTGACCGGGGGGGCCATTGCCGGGCTCATCGACGGGCGGTTGCTGCTGGCGCTGTTTGGCATGATCGCGCTTCTGGTGGCGTGGAATTTCGCCCTGCCCAGAACCCGCATCCTCGCCCCCGCCCTGCCGGTGACACGCGGAGCACAGCCTGCCATGGCGGGCGGGGTCGGGATCGTCTCGGCGATGATGGGCATTGGCGCGGGCACTTTGGGCGTCCCGCTGCTGACGGCGTTTTCGGTGCCGGTGCACAAGGCGGTCGGCACAGCGGCAGCGCTGGGCCTGATGGTCGGTGCGCCTGCATCCCTGGCCATGCTGGTGGCGGGTATCGGGGCCGAGGGACGCCCGCCGCTCTCGCTGGGCTATGTCAATCTGGTGGCAGTGGCGCTGATCCTGCCACTATCGGTGGGCTGTGCGCCGCTTGGCGCGCGCATTGCCCATGCTCTGGAACCGGTCTGGATCAAGCGCGCCTTCGCGGTCTTCCTGCTGCTGACTGCCCTGCGGATGCTGTCCACGGCTTTCGGCTGACAACACCAACCCGGCGGCACCCCAGGCATAGTGCATGAAGTGCAGACCAAGGTTGCGGCAATCGCAAATTCCTGGTCCCGATTTGAACGAGGGCGACAGATTCCCAGCCGATCAGTGCGGTCAGCTTCACCAGCGCATGGCGCATGTCGATGAACTCGGCCAGGCTGGCCTGCCCCAACAAACCGGGCCGTTCAAGAGGAGAATTTGATCTCGAATTGCGCCTCGGGGCAAGGGGAAGTGGCGATGCGGGAATCACGTTTTCCGAGCGGCAGCGGAAGGCTGGCTGTGGAAGATCAAGAGCCGCGAGAAACCCGGGCATGCTGCGATCGCGCTGGCCAGCGGCGGGGCACGCACCGCCTATGCGCTGATGAAGAACAGGGCGGAAATCCGGTCGGCGCAAACCGCCTGACCGAAACAGGGGCAGCATGCCCCGACAACAAGGCAACTGCGTCGCGCCAGAGGCGCGCCCGCGCTGCCTGGCACGGCTCCGGCGGGACGAGTTGATGGCAAATGACGGGCATATCGCCCGTTCGGCAGGGCACTCGCATATATAGCGCTGCTCTGGCGCAAGCGGACTTTCGCTGCGCGGACCTGCAGTATATCAAGGCGCGCAACCACCGTGCTGCTATCCAGACCCATCCGGGGCTGCGTTCGGACCAGTGGCACTTGCCCCTTATTGCATGGCCGCTCCCGAGAGCATGTCAGCATCACCCGAAAAACCCTTGGCCAGCAGTCGTTATCCATGCACGGTTCGAGCCCGATGGGCCACGGTACGAGAGAACGGGCAAACGCATCCTGGCGCGAAACTGAGCGTCAGCTGTCAGGCCATCTTGCCTGGAAACAGCCTCGGTAGCGTATTCTACAGGCCCTGCCCGGTATCGGATTCCGATCTGAAGCCGATGCACCGGATCGAGAAGTCGCATCTGGAATTCCCGTTCGCGGGCAGTCGGAAGCCGCAGGGTGTGCTGGTGCAGGACGGGTTTGCAAGCTTTTGAGCAGCATCAAGACCTGATGAAGACGACCGATTATCATCCATGCTCAGGATCATCCGCAAGAAGGCCCGTATATCGATCATCCCCCACGCCAGTGAAGCTGCAGACTGAGCACATCTGCTGCGCAGAGGTCAGGACTTCATCGAGCATGACCGCAAACGCGCCATTGCGGGTCAACAGCTGCGAAGGATCAAGGAGCTGAAGACCAGCACCGTCATAAATGGTGACAGTGGCATCGGGACATGTCGGCGCGGTCATGTCGCCCTCACGACGCGGATGGGTCTGGCGTGATGGGGGCGCGAGTGTCGCAGCAGGATGCCAGCCAATCAGCGATGATCTGCGCAAGCCGCGCGGGCTGGGTCAGTTGCGGGACATGGCCCGAGGCAATGGTCTCAATGGTGACACGCGGTATGGACTGGCTCATCACCGCCTGAGCCGCAGGAATCACGGAGCGGTCATCTTGCGCCTGGATGTAGAGCTTCGGGAGGGCTTTGAGGCGCGGCCCTGTCAGGGTGCGAAGGCGATGCCCGGCATTAGGCTGCGGGGTCAGTCGCGCAGCAGCAGCGCGCGCAACATGTTCAGGCGCGTCCTGAAAGAAAAACCTGACGGCAATATCCGGTGGCACAGTGCTGGTCCGCCCATCCGCTGCCTGTACCACATGGGGCGTTATGCCGAAACGCGCCTGCCGCCCCATGATCTGCGTCTGGATATCGTCGAAACTGCGACCATCGGGGATCAGCATGCCTGCGATCCAGATGCCGTGGCTGACCTTGTCCGGGAACGCCTCGGCCCCCGCAGTCACCAGCATGCCCCCGCCGGAATGCCCGACAAGGGCGACCGGACCGGGAGCTGCGGCGATGGCCTGCGCAATGCAGTCGTGATAATCGGCCTCGCGCGCCGCCTCGGGCGCGACGGGATGGGTGCCATCACCGGGCAGAGCAAGCGCTTCGGCCTGCACACCGTGCGCGGCCAGCTCTGCGATCAGCGCCTCCCAGACCCATGGCCCGGCCCAGGCCCCATGGATCAGGATCAGCCGTTCAGGACGCGGGGGCATAGGTTCGGGCATACATGGCGCGCAGATGGTCCTGCACCTTGACGGGTGGGTATTTCGGCACCTCTCCTTCCGCCAGACAGGTGGGCAGGCAACGCACCTCGTGATCCGGGTTGCCAGAGTAGAAATAGGGGATCGAATAGCGCTCCCGACCGGAATGATTGATGACCCGATGCAGCGTCGAGCGGTAGCGGTCATTCGTCCAGCGCGCGATCATGTCGCCCAGATTGACCACATAAGCGCCCGGCAGGGGCGGGGCTTCGATCCAGCCGTCGCG
>SKRP01000200.1 GCA_007118445.1 Natronohydrobacter sp. | reverse complement strand
GATTGCCGACGGGGCCGCGCTGGGCCGCGAGCTGGCCGCCAGGCTGCGCGCCCGCGCGCCCGCCGATTTCTTTTCCTGGATGTAAGCCTTCCCACTTTGCCCGCCACCGCCTATCTAGAGGTCGGCAAGAGGTGCGGGTATGGTGATCGGCAGGTTGACAGAGAGTGTGTTGCGCGGGGTGGACCGCGTGACCTTTGGTGTGACGAGCACGATTTCCGAGAGCTTTCTGGAACCCACGCTGCGGCTGGGGGTCACCGGGCTGTCCGGCGCGGGCAAGACTGTGTTCATCACCTCGCTGGTGGCGAATATGATGGACCGGGGCCGCATGGGACGGATGGGGGCCGTGGCCTCTGGCCGGATCGAGGCCGCTTTTCTGCAACCCCAGCCCGATGACACGCTGCCGCGTTTCGACTATGAGCGCCACCTGGCCGCGCTGACCGGCCCGGACCCGCATTGGCCCGAGGGCACGCGGCAGATCTCGCAACTGCGGCTGTCGTTTCGCATTCGTCCCGGCGGGCTGCTGGCAGGGGTGCGCGCGCCGCGCGTCGTGCATGTCGATATCATCGACTATCCGGGCGAATGGCTGCTTGATCTGGTGCTGCTGGACAAAAGCTACGCAGATTGGTCGCGCGACGTGCTGGCGCGGATGCAGACACGCGATTTCGCGGCCGATGCGCTGGCGCAGATCGAGGCGACGGACCCCGCCGCCCCGCATGACGAGAGCACCGCGCAGCGCCTGACGCAAAGCTTCACGGCCTATCTGACCGCTGCCCGCGCGGCTGGCCTGCCCGATATAACGCCGGGCCGCTTCCTGCTGCCGGGCGATCTGGCAGGCTCGCCGGTGCTGACCTTTGTGCCCTTGCCGAAAACGGGCGGGCGCGGGTCAATGGGGCGCGAGATGGAACGGCGGTATGAGGCCTATAAGCGGCAGGTGATCCAGCCCTTTTTCCGGGATCATTTCGCCCGGATCGACCGGCAGGTGGTGCTGGCCGATCTGTTGGGCGCGATCCATTCCGGCCCTGAATCTGTGGACCGGCTGGGGGCCACGCTGACCGAATTGCTGGCCGCTTTCCGGCCGGGGCGCAATGCCTGGCTGACACGGCTTCTGGGCGGCAAGCGGGTGGAAAAGCTGCTTTTTGCCGCGACCAAGGCCGACCATCTGCACCACAGCCAACACGCGCGCCTGACAGCCCTGATGACAGCGCTTCTGCGCCAATCGAAGGACCGCGCCGATTTCGCAGGCGCGCGCACGCAGGCCATGGCGCTGGCCGCCCTGCGCGCCACAGTCGAGGAACAGCATGAGCGGAGTGGCGAAACGCTTGACTGCGTGCGCGGGCGGCTGCTGGATACCGGGCGGCAGGCGGCTTTCTATGCAGGCGAATTGCCCGAGGATCCGATGCATCTGCTTGGCCCGGCCCGCGACGGGGCCGCACGCTGGCTGGATGCGGATTATCAGATCATGCGCTTCGCCCCCGCAGCCATCACGCGCAAACCCGGTGACGGTCTGCCGCATATCCGGCTGGATGCGGCAGCAGAGTTTCTGTTGGGGGATTGGCTGGGATGAGCACGCGCAAACCGATCCTGATCGAGTTGGACGATCAGAGCACAGCCGATCCCGGCCGCGTGCCGCCCCCGCCCGATGACATGCCCGAGGGCCGCGCAATGCAGACCGCCCTCGTTCTGGGCCGCGCGAAACTGCCGCTCTGGGCACGGCTGGGCTGGGCCGCGCTGGCGGGTTTCATCACGCTGGCCGCCTCGGTCGCTGCCTGGGATTTTGTCACCGGGCTGGTCGCGCGCAATGCCGCCCTGGGCTGGCTGGCGCTCGCGCTTCTCTGCCTCATCGCTCTGGCTGCGCTGATCTTCAGCTTTCGCGAATGGGCCGGTTTCCGGCGCCTGGCCCGGATCGACAGCCTGCGGGCAGAGGCCGACGCCGCGCGGCTGCAGCCGGACCGCGACGCCAGCGCCCGCGTCATGGCCCATCTCGGCGCGCTCTACGCCCAGCGCCCGGATATGCGCTGGCCGCTCGCGCAGCTTGACGATCATGCGCCGGACCAACTGGACAGCGCCGGACTGCTGGACCTGACCGAAGTGACATTGATGACCCCGCTCGATGCGCTCGCACGGCGCGAGGTGGAAGCGGCGGCGCGCCAGGTGGCGCTGCTGACAGCCATGCTGCCGCTCGCGCTGGTCGATGTGCTGGCCGCGCTGGTCACCAATCTGCGCATGATCCGGCGCGTGGCCGAAATCTATGGCGGCCGCGCGGGCACGCTGGGGTCGATCCGTCTGATGCGCGGCGTGATCGCGCATCTTCTGGCCACCGGGGCCGTGGCCGCAGGCGAGGACATGATCGGATCGGTCGCGTCAGGCGGGATCGTGTCAAAACTCTCGCGCCGTTTCGGCGAGGGGATCGTCAATGGCGCGCTGACCGCCCGGCTCGGCATTGCCGCGATCGAAGTCTGCCGCCCGCTGCCCTTCGACGCGCTGCCGCGCCCGCGCACCGGCAATATCCTGTCCCGCGCTGTGACCGGGCTCTTTGACAAGGGCTGATTTCATCTTGCTGCAAATACTCACGGGGGGCACGGGGGGCAGTCGCCCCCCGCCTCTGCGACCCGGCTCAGCGCGCCTGTGAATGATATTCCGGGTTCGGCTCCATCCCTGTTGCGGATGCCACCCGGTTCGACATCGAAAAGAACCCCACCACGGCAATGATGTCGAAGATGTCGCGCTCCGAAAACCCCTGCGCGCGCAGCGCGTCGCGCTCTGGCGCGCCGATTTTCGCGCTTGCCTCTGTCACCAATGCGGCGAAATCCAGCATCGCGCGGGTCCGTGCATCCAGAGGGGCCGCACGATAATTCATCACCATCGCCTCGCCCAGCGCCGGGTTGCCCGACAGGGCGCGCACAGCCGCGCCATGGGCGACCTGACAATACCAGCAGTGATTGATCGACGAGACCACCACCGCGATCATCTCGCGCTCCAGCTTCGACAGCCCGCTCTCGCCCAGCATCAGATCGTTATACATGGCGATGAACCCGTCGAATTTGGCCATGTCGAACAGATAGGCGCGCAGCACATTCGGCACGATCCCGAGTTTTTCCTCGCAGATCGCCAGATATTTCTGCGTGCGTTCGGGCAAGGGATCGACCGGGTGCAGGTCGAGTTTCCAGACAGGTCCACTCATGCGGGGCTCCCTTCGCGGTAATGATAACGGCCAGCGATCTGCATTCCCAGCCCCTCGTAAAGCGCGCGCGCGGGCGCGTTGGCTTCGGTCACAGCGAGCGCAAACCAGTCCGCCCCCTGTGCTTCGGCCCAATGCGCCGCACCGCGCATCAGCGTTGTCGCCACCCGCTTGCGCCTTGCGCGCGGGGCAATCTCGATGGCGTGGATCATGGCGACGGCATCATGGATCGCCACGAATCCCACGCCCGAAACACGGTCGTCGATCCGCGCGACAAAGCCTGTGCGCGGCGCGGGCGCACGCGCCATCACTGCCAGCCGCGCCGGGCCGATGCCGCCCTCAGCCCAGAGATCGCGCATGATCGCCAGCGGCGGCCAGATATCGAACAGCCGCACGGGGGGCGGTTTCTGCGCCAGTTCCGCAACCGGCGCGGCATAGAGCAGCGTCGGATCCAGCATCCGGTAGCCCTGCCCCGCCAGCGCCGCATCCAGCGCCGGATCATCCTGTGTCAGCCGGAAAAGCGGGGCCTGACCGCGCGCGCGCTGCGCCGCTTCGGCCAGGGCGATATCCCCACCCGGCCCCAGCGCCGAGGTCGCAGAGACGCGCTTGCCCCCGCCGCCGCCATCGCGCAGGCGCCAGCCACCCTGATCCTCGACCTGCAGCGCAGGCCATGTGGCATCGAGCACGGCCATCAGCCGGGCCGGATCGGGCAGGCTCATGCGACGGCCTCGGGGAAGATTTCCGCGAGCTTCACCAGCGCCGCATCGACCTGCGCGCGATCTGCCCCGCGCACCACGACATTCGCGCCGTAAGCCCCGTCGCGCTGAAAGGGGTAGCAGCCGATCGACAGATCCGGATGGGCTGCGGCCAGCGCCTGCAACTCGCCTGCGATTTCGCCCTCGCCGCGCGGGATGGTCAGCGACTGGCTGTAAAGCGCAGCCCCGGCGGCGAGTGTCGGCAGCAAAGCGGCCACCATCGCCTGAAACACCGCCGGAACACCCGCCATGACATGCACATTGCCCAGGCTGAAGCCCGGCGCGCTGGAGACCGGATTGTCGATCAGACACGCTCCTTCGGGGATGCGCGCCATGCGCAGGCGCGCGGCGTTCAGTTCCAGCCCGGTGCGCTGGTAATGCGCGGCTAGGATGGCGCGGGCATCGTCGCGCACATCAAGACCGACACCGAAAGCCGCCGCGACAGCATCAGCGGTGATATCGTCATGCGTGGGGCCGATCCCGCCCGAGGTGAAGACATGATCATGGCCCGCGCGCAGATCGTTCAGCGCCCCCACGATCCGGTCATGCTGATCCGAGACAATGCGGACCTCCAAAAGGTCGATCCCGCGCTGCGCGAGTTCCCCGGCAAGATAGTGCATATTCGCATCGCGCGTGCGCCCGGAGAGGATTTCATCCCCGATGACAAGCATGGCGGCAGTTGGGTTCGGCATGGGCAGCGCTCCTGTGCGGGTCTTGCGCTTATGGTATATGCGCGGCGCGCGCGCTGTCCAAGCCCGGCTGTCGCAGAATTCGTGCAGGTAGGGTGCGTGCGAGAGCACGCACCTTACGTGAGGGCGCGCAGTTTCTGCATCAATGTGTCGAGCAGTTCGCGTGCCTGCGGGTCCGTGATCTGGCCATCCTCATCAAAGACGTTCGAGGGGCGGGCGATCAGCACTTCCGGACCTTGCAGCAAATTCGGCTGAAACGCGACCATCATGAGGCGCAGCGCGAATTGCGTCCGCTCCCCGCCTGCGCGCCCTGCACTGGCCGAGACAATCGCAACAGGTTTGTCCGCCCATGGATGCCCCCCTCGGCTCAGCCAGTCGAGCGCATTCTTCAGCACGCCGGGCGGGGCCTTGTTATATTCCGGGCAGGCAATCACTACCGCATCGGCCGCCTTGACCTGCGCTTTCAGCGCGGTCACGTCCGTTGGCATACCCTCTGCTTCCAGATCTTCATCAAACAGCGGCAGGCGCAGATCGCCTTCGACAAAGCGCGCCGGGCCAAAGGCATCGCGCGCCGCCCACATCAGTTTTCGGTTCCACGAATCGCGGCGCAGCGAACCGCATAATCCCAAGAGTGTCGGGTCTGGCATGTTATCTCCTTTTGATCAGCGTCCTATCAGCTATGTTGGCCGGAACGAAAGGCAATCCGGCGCATTCCTTCACCAAGGTCAATGCACAACAGGAAAGGGTAACAGCGATGACAGCACGGCATGGCGGGCAGATTCTGGTGGATCAGTTGAAAGCGCAGGGCGTGCGGCGGGTGTTTTCCGTTCCGGGCGAAAGCTTTCTGGCCGCCCTCGACGGGCTTTACGATTCGGGTATCGAGAATATCGTCTGCCGCCATGAAGGCGGGGCCTGCATGATGGCCGAGGCCCATGCGAAACTCACAGGCCAGCCCGGTGTCGTCTTTGTGACGCGCGGACCCGGCGCGACCAATGCCTCAAGCGGTATCCATGTGGCGCGGCAGGATTCCACACCGCTGATCCTGTTCGTGGGCCAGATCGACAACCGCCACCGCGACCGCGAGGCGTTTCAGGAGGTCAATTACCGCGAATTCTTCAGGCCCATTGCGAAATGGGCGGCAGAAATCGACCACTCCGAACGCCTGCCCGAATATATCAGCCGCGCCTTTCATCAGGCCCGCTCTGGCCGCCCCGGCCCGGTTGTGCTGGCGCTGCCCGAAAATATCCTCTCGGCGCGCGCCGATGCGCCGGATATTCCGCCTGTGGCCCCCATGCCGCCCTCGGTCTGCGGCGAACAGATAGACGCGGTGCTGGAGATGCTGTGCAAGGCCAACCGCCCCTTGGTCGTCGCAGGCGGGTCGGTCTGGTCAAGCGCTGCGGCGCAGGGGCTGGCAGAATTTGCCGCGAATTTCGGCCTGCCGGTCTGCGCCACCTTCCGCCGGATGGACCGGATCGACAACCGCCACCCGAATTACGCAGGCGATCTGGCGGTGGGAATGAACCCGAAACTGGCGCAACGTCTGCGCGAGGCCGATTGTCTGCTGGTCCTTGGCGCGCGGCTGGGCGATATCGCGACGGGCGGCTATGAACTGGTCGATCCGGCAGACCCCGGCAAGACCATCATCCACATCCACCCCGACCCTGATGAGCTGGGCCGCGTCTTCCGCCCTGACCTGGGCCTTGCCGCGCCTGCGGTCGATGTGATCGATCGCCTGTCACGGCGCGACGCGCCCGCACATCCCGACTGGGCCGCCTGGACGAAAGCCGCCCGCGCGGATTATCTGGACTGGATCACACCCCGCGAAACCCCCGGTGCGGTGAAGCTGGAACAGGTCATCCACCAACTCTCCGAGGCGCTGCCGGAAAACGCCATCGTCACCAATGGCGCAGGCAATTACGCAGCCTTCCTGCACCGCTACCTGCGCGCGCGTGCCTTTCCAGGGCATCTCGCGCCCACCTCCGGCTCGATGGGCTATGGCTTTCCGGCTGCGATTGCCGCGAAACTGGAACATCCCGACCGCCCGGTGATCTGTTTCGCGGGCGACGGCTGTTTCCAGATGACGCTGAACGAGCTGTCCACCGCGCGGCAATACGGCGCGAATATCGTGGTGATCGTGTGCAATAATGGCCAATATGGCACGATCCGGATGCATCAGGAAAAGACCTATCCGGGGCGGGTCAGCGGCACGCAGATGTTCAACCCCGATTACGCGGCGCTGGCCCGCGCTTACGGGGCGCATGGCGAACGGGTCGAGCGGACAGAGGATTTTGAAGCGGCCTATGCGCGGGCTGTGGCGTCCGATCTGCCTGCGGTGATCGAACTGGTGCTCGACCCCGATGCGCTGTCGCCTGGCCTGACCATTGAAACTGCGCGGGCGCTGGCGCAGTGAAAGACCTCTGCATGACTCTGTTCAAGTAAAGCATAGAGCGCCTGCCGGGATGCACGGGGTCCGTCGCGCCAGTGGCGCGGCGCAAGCCCCCGGAATGGCAGGCGCTGCCTGGGCAGTTGCCGCCGGGCGGGACATTGCACGAGGGTGTGAATTATGCAGCGGTCTTAGTGAGGCGGCACTAGGGTTCTGCCCGCGTTTTTGGCCATGCGCACCGATGGTGTCTGGCCGACAAGCCTTGAGTATTTGAAGCAAGATGAAATCAGAGATTGAGAAGCTTCGGCAGGCTCTCCATGGTATGGAATGGCTGCGCCCCCTCGACGGCCAGATGCGCGCCATCACCATCCGGGGCGAAGCCGAAACAGCGCATTCCGGCAGTCCGCGCGGCACGGGCCCCGGTTGCACTATCCTCGATCACCACGCAGGCCTCAGAGCCATGACCAAGGCTGTGCGCGGCATGCAGGAACAAATCCGGGGCTGGTTTCGGCTTGGGCACATCCTGAGCGGCAAAAATGCGCCCCTGAAGTCGCGCGAGAAGCTCGGGATATTGGCCGAGCGTGGCCGCCATCTTTTCATGACGCCCGTTCGAGCCGATGCAATAGGGAATTTTCAGGGAATCGAGTCTGTCCATGATCTCGACAATGCCGGGAATGAGCGGTGTGTTTTCAGCCAGACGCGCACAGATGCGCGGATAAAAACTCTCCACCCAGTTCTGTGGCAGGCAAGCCCCCATCTCGCGCGCGCGTTGCGCCAGCCCGGCAATGGTTCCCCCGACGAAGAGCGACATGATTTGCCCGAGCGGCAAGTCAAGCCCGTGGGCTGCCAACTCATCACGGATCATCTGATTGGTGATCCCCTCACTATCAACCACGACTCCGTCGCAGTCGAAGATTACCAGCGCCGGGCGTTGCAACGGATCAAGCATCTTGCGTCTCGTGTTTTGTGAAGGTGATGACTGTCTCGCCATAGCGGCGCTGGTCAAGCAGGGTGAAACCGGGGGGCGGCAATTGGGGGGCGGCTTCTTCCCAGACCACGGTTGCGCCCGGCGCGAGCCAGCCGCCCGCGCGGGCCGAGGCAAGTGCGGCCTGTCCAAGCCCCTTGCCATAGGGCGGGTCGAGGAACACCAGCGAGAAGCCTGCACCGTGATTGACCCCCAGTTCGGTTGCGTTGCGCCGATAGAGCTTGGTCACGCCCATCGCGCGCATCTTCTCGATATTCTGGCGCAACAGCGCGCGGGCGGCCACGCCGTCATCCACGAAAGTGACATGGGCGGCCCCGCGCGACAGCGCTTCCAGCCCCAGCGCGCCGGTCCCGGCAAACAGATCCAGCACCCTTGCGCCGTCGAGCGGCACGCCGAGGCTGTTGATCAGCAGGTTGAAGATCGCCTCGCGCACCCGATCCGATGTGGGGCGCAGATGCGCGCCCGCATCGCCCTCGCCGACCTCTGCGAGCTTGAGGCCGCGCGCTGTTCCGCCGATGATCCTCATGCTTTCAGAAGCTGCTTGAGGTCCGTGGCCGTGTCCGCCAACAGGACGGGGTCGGGCGATTTGCCCTGCTCCAGCAGGCGCTTGCCGACCATGAAGGCGCGCGGATCGTTGAGCGCATCGACAGCAAGGAATTTCTCGCCCGCGAAATACCAATGGCTGCGCGCGTCACCAGTGCGGACGATCACCCGGTCATAGCCTGTATTCAACCCCGCGATCTGCAGTTTCAGATCATACTGATCCGACCAGAACCATGGCACCGGCGCATAATCCTTGCCCGCGCCGAGCATGTTTTCTGCGACCAGTTCCGCCTGATCAATCGCGTTCTGCACCGATTCCAGCCGTAGCAGTTCGCCACGCCAAGGAAAGGACGCGCAATCCCCTGCCGCCCAGATATGCGGGTCGGATGTGCGCCCCTGCGTGTCGGTCCTGATGCCGTTTTCGAGTGTCAGCCCAGTGGCCTCGGCCAGCGCCGTGTCGGGCAGAATGCCGATGCCTGCGATCACGAAATCCGCCTCCAGCCGCCTGCCATCGCTGAGGCTCACGCCTTCGACGCGGGTCGCACCCTCGATCCGCTCCAGCCCGGTCGCTTCGAGGATCGTCACCCCATGCGCCTGATGCAGCGCGCGGATGGCGTCCGAGGTTTCGGGCGCGGCCACCCGTTGCAGGATGCGCGGGGCCATTTCCAGCACTGTGACTTCCAGCCCCTTTTTCGCCGCAACGGCGGCCGCTTCCAGCCCGATATAGCCGCCGCCCACGATGATGGCCTTTGCGCCGGTCTGAAATCGCGGGCCCATGGCATCCACATCGGCCAGATCGCGTACCAGATGCACACCCCGCAGATCCCCCCCGATCAGCGCAGGCAGGCGGCGCGGCACCGAGCCTGTCGTCAGCGCCAGCGCGTCATAGGGCAGCACGTCATCGCCCAGCGCGACTGTCCGCGCGGCCCGGTCAATTGCGGTCACCCGCTGGCCAAGGCGCAGGTCAATCCCGTGATCAGCATAGAAACTCTCGGGCCGCAGAAACAGGCGCTCCAGCGCCATCTCGCCCAGCAGATAGGCTTTGGACAGCGGCGGACGCTGATAGGGCGGCACAGGTTCCGCGCCGATCAACGTGATCTCGCCTGCAAAGCCAAGGCCGCGCAATTTCGCCACCAGCGACGCCCCGGCCTGCCCGGCCCCGATCACCACAATTCTCTTCATCGGACTGCTTCTCCTCTGGCCTCGCACGGTTGCGAACCTATGTTGCATGCACAACTAAACCTAACGAAACGAGGAACCAAGCATGACAATCACAACCGGGGCCACTTTGCCCGAGGCCACATTTTCGCGCATCGGCGAAAGCGGGCCGGAACAGGTGGAGTTCTCCAGCCTGACCAAGGGCCGCAAGGTCGTCATTTTCGCAGTGCCGGGGGCGTTCACGCCGACCTGTCATTCCGCGCATGTGCCAAGCTTCATCCGCACCAAGGACCAGTTCACCGCCAAGGGCATCGATGAAATCATCTGCATCTCGGTCAATGACCCCTTCGTGCTGAAAGCCTGGGGCGCGGATACTGGCGCGGCGGATGCCGGGATCACCATGCTGGCCGACGGCACCGGGGCGTTCACCAAGGCGATCGGCATGGATTTCGACGCGCCGCCTGTCGGGCTGATGGGCCGCTCGAAGCGCTATGCGATGCTGGTCGAGGATGGCAAAGTCACGCTGTTGCACGCAGAAGAAAGCCCCGGTGTCTGCGAAGTTTCCGGCGGCGAGGCGCTGCTGGCGGCGATGTGATGGATGGCTGCGCGCTGACCGTGACGCTGGCGGAAAGCCTGACAGAGGTTTCTCCCTCTGACTGGGACGCCTGCGCCAATCCGGGCGGCGCGCAGCCTGCGCTTGATCCCTTCACGACATACAGGTTCCTACGGGCGCTCGAGGTGTCGCGCTCGGTCGGCACCGGCACCGGCTGGGAGCCGCGCTATCTGCTGGTGCATCAGGGCAAGACGCTTGTCGCCTGCGCGCCGATGTATGTGAAATCCCATAGCCAGGGCGAATACATTTTCGATCATGCCTTCGCCCAGGCCTATGCACGGGCGGGGGGGCGTTATTATCCCAAGCTGCAGGTGGCCGCCCCTTTTACGCCCGCAACAGGGCGGCGGTTCCTGTGCCGCGCGGGGTTCGAGGAGGCGGGCATCGCCGCGATCCTGCAAGGCATGGCGCAGATTGCGCGGGACAACCGGCTGTCCTCGGCGCATGTGACCTTCTGCACCTGCGATGAGGCCGAAAGCGCGGCCTCGCAGGGCTGGCTGCACCGGGTGACCGAACAGTTTCATTGGGAAAATCCCGGCTACCAGACCTTTGATGATTTTCTCGGCGCGCTATCGTCGCGCAAGCGCAAGACCATCCGCAAGGAGCGCGCCACCGCGCAGGGCTTCGGCGGCACGATCCGGGCGCTGACCAGCGACGCGTTGCAACCAGAACACTGGACTGCCTTCTGGGAGTTCTATCAGGACACAGGCGCGCGCAAATGGGGCACGCCTTATCTGACGCGGCGCTTTTTTGACGAAGTGCAGGCGCATATGCGCGCGGATGTGCTTCTGGTTCTGGCAGAGCGCGAGGGGCGGCCAGTGGCGGGGGCGCTGAATTTCATCGGGCGTAATACGCTGTTCGGGCGCTATTGGGGTTGTGTCGAGGACCATCCCTGTCTGCATTTCGAACTCTGCTATTATCAGGCGATGGAGTTTGCGATTGCGCGCGGGATGGCCCGGGTCGAGGCCGGGGCGCAGGGCACACATAAACTGGCGCGGGGGTATCTGCCCTCGGAAGTGCATTCGCTGCATTACTTCCCCGAGAGCGGGTTTCACAATGCAGTTGCGCGCTACCTTGATCAGGAACGCCGTGCGATTGCGCATGAGATGGATGTCATGGCGGAGTATACGCCGTTTCGCAAAACCGACGGAGGACAGGATGGCTGAGAAATTGACAGACCGCACACTGCTGGACCCGCTGCTGGCGACAGGGTGGGCGCTGGTCGAGGAGCGTGACGCCATCACGAAGGAATTCACCTTCAAGGATTTCAACGCGGCTTTCGGCTGGATGACGCGCGTCGCGCTGGTGGCCGAGAAACTGGACCACCACCCGGAATGGTTCAATGTCTACAAGACCGTGAAAGTGACGCTGAGCACCCATGACGCGGGCGGGCTGACGGAACTGGACGTGAAACTCGCCCGCAGGATGGATGGGCTCGCAGATTAGCGCGGTTCCCGATCAGCCTGCGCCGCAGCCCGCTTTCACACCCCCTGACTTCATCTTGCCCAAAATACTCTCGCCGGAGGCAACGGGCCGCAAGGCCCGTCCCCTGCCAACTGCGTGCACGGGGTCAGGCGGGCGGGCCGCATCTGGCGCGCTTTTCCACTGGCCCGGGGCCAAGAAACCCCGTATCGCCACGCCATGACCCATCCTGTCTTCCTTGTCTGCCTGCCCGGTCTGGAGCCGACCCTTGCCGAAGAGGCCCGCGCCTTGGGCTTCCCCGATCTGCGCCCGGTTCCGGGCGGGGTCGAGACCTCGGGAGACTGGCGCGCAATCTGGCGCGCGAACCTGATGCTGCGCACAGCCAGCCGCGTGCTGGTCCGAATCGGCAGTTTCCGGGCGATGCATCTCGCACAACTCGACAAACGGTCGCGGAAATTCCCATGGCACGAAGTGTTGCGCGCGGATGTGCCGATCCGGGTCGATGTGACCTGCATCCGCTCGCGCATCTACCACCAGAAAGCCGCAAGCGAACGGATCACCCGCGCGATCACCGAAACACTGGGCACGCCTGTAGCGCCGGACGCGCCCCTGCGCCTGAAGGCGCGGATCGAGGATGATCTGGCGACCTTCTCGCTCGACACGTCGGGCGAAGGGCTGCACAAGCGCGGGCATAAACTGGCCACCGGCAAGGCACCGCTGCGCGAGACCATGGCGGCGGCCTTTCTGATGCAGATGGGGTTTGATGGAAGCCAGCCGGTGATTGACCCGATGTGCGGATCAGGGACTTTCGTGATCGAGGCCGCCGAGATCGCGATGCAGCTCGCCCCTGGCCGCGCACGGGCATTCGGCTTCGAGCAACTGGCGAGTTTCGATGCCATGACCTGGGAAAAGATGCGGGCCCAGACCCCGCGAAAGGCCCCGCAACAGTTTTTCGGGTTTGATCGCGATCAGGGGGCGATAAGGAATGCCCGCGACAACGCCGCCCGCGCAGCTGTGTCAGAGGCTGTGGCTTTCACCTGTCAGCCGCTCAGTGCGCTTACCCGCCCGGATACGGCCCCCGGCATGATCCTCGTGAACCCGCCATACGGGGCGCGGATTGGCAATGCGAAGCTGCTTTACGGGCTTTACGCCAGTCTCGGGTCCGTGCTGAAAGACCGCTTCGCAGGCTGGCGCGTGGGGCTGGTGACATCCGAGAGAAAGCTGGCGCAGGTCACCGGGTTGCCATTTGCCTCGGGGCCGATCCTGCCGCATGGCGGGCTGAAAGTGCAGTTCTACCAGACGCCGCCCTTGTGAGGGGCTGACAGTAAGGTGCGTGCTGAGCACGCACCTTACTTCGGTGGTGCGTCCGGGTCGGCCCGTCCGATCCCCATGAAAAGCCGCTTCAATGGCAAGGCCCAGACAATCCCCAGAACGACATAAATCAGAAGTTCCAGCAGAAAGGGCGGGCGATCGAACAGGTCAATCACATTGACCGCCACCACGATATAGAGCGGCAGCGCCACCACAAGCGCAAACAGCGCCCAGCGTTTTCGAGCTTTGTAAGACAGGGCCATCAGTCTGCAAACGGGTCCGTGACAAGAATGGTATCATCGCGTTCAGGTGAGGTGGAAAGTAGGGCTACCGGGCAGTCAATCAACTCTTCCACGCGCCGCACATATTTGATCGCATTGGCAGGCAGGTCCGCCCAAGAGCGCGCCCCTTCGGTCGATTCCGACCAGCCTGGCAATTCCTCGTAGATCGGCTTGCAGCGCGCTTGGCTGTCAGCCGCGGTCGGCAGGTAATCCAGCCGCTGCCCGTCCAGATCATAGCCCACGCAGATCTTGAGCACCTCGAACCCGTCTAGCACATCCAGCTTGGTCAGCGCGATCCCGGTCACCCCCGACGTCGCACAGGTCTGCCGCAACAGGCAGGCATCGAACCAGCCGCAACGCCGCTTGCGGCCCGTCGTGGTGCCGAACTCATGCCCGCGCGTGCCCAGCCGCTCTCCGTCAGCATCGTCAAGCTCTGTCGGAAATGGCCCTTCGCCGACGCGGGTCGTATAGGCTTTGACAATGCCCAGCACGAAATCCACCGCACCTGGCCCCACGCCCACTCCGGTTGCGGCCTGCCCGGCAATCACATTGGACGAGGTGACATAGGGATAGGTCCCGAAATCCACATCCAGCAGCGCTCCTTGCGCGCCTTCGAACAGGATGCGCTTTCCGGCCTTGCGCTTGTCCTTGAGCACTTTCCACACCGGGGCCGCATATTGCAGCAGGTCCGGGGCAATCGCGCGCAGGCTGTCGAGCAGCGCATCACGTTCGATGGCCGCCATCCCCAGCCCGGCACGCAGCGCATTGTGATGCACTAGCGCCCGGTCCACACGGGTCTGCAGCGTCGCATCATCGGCCAGATCGGCCACGCGGATCACGCGGCGGCCGACCTTGTCTTCATAACAGGGGCCGATGCCGCGCCCGGTCGTGCCGATCTTGGCCACACTGTTCTGCGCCTCGCGGGCGCGGTCCAATTCGCCATGGAAGGGCAGGATCAGCGGCGTGTTCTCGGCAATCATCAGCGTTTCGGGCGAAATCTCGACGCCTTGCGCGCGGATCGTCTCGATCTCTGACAGCAGATGCCACGGATCGAGCACCACCCCATTGCCAATGACCGAAAGCTTGCCGCCGCGCACCACACCCGAAGGCAGCGCATGCAGCTTGTAGACCATGCCGTCAATGACCAGCGTGTGACCTGCGTTGTGGCCACCCTGAAACCGCGCCACCACATCGGCACGTTCCGAGAGCCAGTCCACGATCTTGCCCTTCCCCTCGTCACCCCATTGCGCGCCGACAACAACGACATTGGCCATCCTGCATCCCTTCCGCGATCTTGGCTATCCGACCGCCCTTCTATCCGCAGCTTGCGCGGGGGAAAACCCGTAATAGTGGCCCGCCCGACGCAGAGAACGCAGGAAACAGGGGTTGCGGCAGAGCGGCACAGCGCCTAAGTAAGCCGCAAGCTCGAAAGGCAGGGTTCCCGATGCAGAATGTCATTCTGATTGTCCATCTCATGCTGGCGCTGGTGCTGATCGGCGTCGTGCTGCTGCAACGCTCCGAAGGGGGCGGACTTGGCATCGGTGGGGGCGATGGCAATCCCAGTGCCGGGCGCCCGCCGCTGACCGCAATGGCAAAGCTGACCTGGGCGCTGGCCGTGGCTTTCATCGCGACTTCGCTGACCCTGACGATCCTTGCCGCACAACAATCGGCCACAACGTCGGTTCTCGACCGGCTTGGTGTGCCCTCGGCGCCCAGCGCGCCTGCAACGCCCAGCCTGCCTGCGGGCGACAGCCTGCTGCCGCCATCGGTCGCGGATGACACGCTGGCCCCGCCACCGGTCGATTAAGCATCTCGACATTCCTTGACCAAGGGGCGGGTTTTGCCTGCCCCTGTCTTGCGGTTTTTTCCAATCTCGACTATGGCTCGGCTCCCGTGATGGGACGCAGGTGACGGCGGTGCCTTGAGCAGAGCAGACAATCACGGGGGCCTCGGATGGCGCGTTATGTTTTCATCACCGGCGGTGTGGTCTCATCTCTGGGCAAGGGTCTTGCTTCGGCAGCATTGGGCGCGCTGCTGCAGGCGCGTGGCTTCACGGTCCGGCTGCGCAAGCTCGACCCCTATCTGAATGTCGATCCGGGCACGATGTCGCCCTTTGAGCATGGCGAGGTTTTCGTCACCGATGACGGGGCCGAAACCGATCTCGATCTGGGCCATTACGAGCGCTTCACCGGGGTCGCGGCGCGCAAGACCGATTCGGTGTCGTCAGGGCGGATCTATTCCAATGTTCTGGAAAAGGAACGCCGCGGCGACTATCTGGGCAAGACCATCCAGGTCGTCCCGCATGTAACCAATGAAATCAAGGATTTCCTTGCTATCGGCGAGGATGAGGTCGATTTCATGCTTTGCGAGATCGGCGGGACCGTGGGCGATATCGAGGGCCTGCCGTTTTTCGAGGCCATCCGCCAGTTCAGCCATGAGCATGCGCGCGGGCAATGCATTTTCATGCATCTGACGCTCTTGCCCTATCTCAGCGCCTCGGGCGAGTTGAAAACCAAGCCCACGCAGCATTCGGTCAAGGAATTGCAGAGCATCGGGATTGCCCCCGATGTGCTGGTCTGCCGCTCGGAACAGCCGATCCCCGAAAAGGAACGCCAGAAGATCGCACTGTTTTGCAATGTGCGCCCTGAAGCGGTGATCCCGGCCTATGACCTGTCCTCGATCTATGAAGCGCCGCTCGCCTATCACGCGGCGGGGCTGGATCAGGCGGTTCTGGATGCGTTCAACATCAACCCGGCCCCGCGCCCCAATCTGACGCGTTGGGAAGATGTGGTGGACCGGCTGAAGAACCCCGAGGGCGAAGTCCGCATCGCCATTGTCGGCAAATATGTCCAGCTCGAGGACGCCTATAAATCGATCAAGGAAGCGCTGGTGCATGGCGGCATTGCCAATCGGGTGCGGGTCAGGGTCGAATGGATCGATGCAGGCGTGTTCGACAGTTCCGACCCGGCCCCGCATCTGGAAAATTTCCACGCGATCCTTGTCCCCGGCGGCTTTGGCGAGCGCGGCACCGAAGGCAAGATCCGCGCGGCCACTTATGCGCGGGACAAGAAAATCCCCTATTTCGGCATTTGTCTGGGGATGCAGATGGCGGTCATCGAGGCCGCGCGCAATCTGGCCGAAATCAGCGATGCGGGTTCCGAGGAATTCGATCATGAGGCCGGAAAAAAACGTTTTACACCTGTGGTCTATCACCTGAAGGAATGGGTGCAGGGCAATCACAAGGTCGAGCGCCGCCCCGGCGATGACAAGGGCGGCACGATGCGGCTCGGGGCCTATTCGGCGACGCTGAAAGAGGGCTCGCGCGTGGCGCAGATCTACGGCACGACCCGGATCGAGGAGCGCCACCGCCACCGCTATGAGGTGGATACCCGCTTCCGCGAGGCGCTGGAGGGACGCGGGCTGAGCTTCTCGGGCATGTCGCCCGATGGCAAACTGCCCGAAATCGTCGAGCATGAGGACCATCCCTGGTTCATCGGGGTGCAGTTTCACCCGGAACTGAAATCCAAGCCCTTCGAGCCGCACCCCCTGTTTGCGGATTTCGTGCGTGCGGCGGTCGAGGTTTCGCGACTGGTCTGACCGCCACAAGGTCGCATCCCGACTATTGAGCGTCGGCGCTGATCCGGCTGCGGTCAGGGCACTGCGATAGGTGTTGCGTATGACGGACCTGCAGCCACAGCCCCAGCTTTCCGACCAGCCCGCGTGGCAGTATCTGCTGCGCGATTTTCAGGATATGTATCGCGCCATTCCGGCGGGTGGCAGCACCGCGATCCGGGGCCATCAGCGCCTTGTGCGCGAAAAGATCGCGACCGTCCTGCGCGCCAATCCCCCGCTGCGCGCCAATGACAGCGCGCGCAAGCCTGTGACGGCCCATCTGCGCCGCGCGCTCGATCAGGGGCGCTCGGGCATGATGAGCCGCGTGATCCGCAGCATCGACGGACTGCAGGGTGATCTGTCCTGGCAATATGGCTATGAGAAAGTGCCGCGTGGGCTGGACCAGAAATACGCCTATGCCGAACTTGTCGGACCCACCGGGCCTGTGCCCAGCGATCAGATCATCCTCGGGCTGGTGCTGTTTGCCCCAGCCTGCATCTACCCTGCCCATGCCCATGACGGGATCACCGAAAGCTATATCTGCCTGTCGGGTGCCATGTCGCAGAATGATCAGGGTGTCTATGTTCCCGGCTCGATGATCTTCAACGCGCCCGGACAGATGCACCGCATCACTGTGGCGGATCGCGAGCCGTCGCTGCTGGCCTATGCCTGGCTGGGCGAGGCTCAGAAACTGCAGTCGCAAAAGATGGTTTTCACCCGGAAATCGCGAAAAACCAGCTGAACAGGGCTGGTCTTTCCCCGGACGGGGCGCATAGTGCATCAAAATACCCCGCAAACAGGAGCCCGCGCCCCATGTCCAACATCATCGAACAGCGCCTGACCGAACTGAGCCTGACCCTGCCCGACGCGCCTGCCCCTGCCGCAAATTATGTGCCCTTTGTGCAAAGCGGGTCGCTGGTTTTCATCTCGGGCCAGATCAGTGCCGGGCCGGACGGGCTGATCTGCGGCAGGCTGGGCGATGGCCTGTCCGTGGAAGAGGGCACTGCCGCCGCCCGCGCCTGCGGACTGGCCCTGATCGCGCAGCTGCGCGCGGCTTGCAGCGGGGATCTGACGCGCGTGCAGCGCGTGGTGAAACTGACCGGCTTTGTCAATTGCACACCGGATTTCACCGACCAGCCCAAAGTGGTGAATGGCTGCTCCGACCTGATGGTCGCCGTCTTTGGCGAGGCCGGGCGTCACGCCCGCGCCGCAGTCGGGGCCCCTGCCCTGCCGCTCGGGGTGGCGGTCGAGATCGAAGGCATTTTCGAAATCGCGTGACCGGCCTGCTCAGCGACCGTAGCGGGCGAGAAACATCGTGACCGCCCCCTCGACCGTGCGCGCGATTTCCGCTTCGCTGAAATCGTGCTGCACGCCGCAGAGCATCCGGTCACAGATCGTTGTCTGGCAGAGCTGAAAGAACTGATCCGCCGCAAGGTCGATATCATCGATCTGCAGCGATCCGCGCGCGCAGGCCGCGCGCAGATAGGCCCCCAGACGCGCGCGCCCCAGCTCGGGGCCGGTCTCGTAGAAAGCGCGTCCGATTTCGGGAAAGCGCGGTGATTCGGAGACGCAGATTCGATACATCGCCTGCGCAAAATCCGAGGTCAGATAGGCCAACATCCGCCGCGCCGCATCGCGCAGGGCCCGCTCAGGCGGCAAATGACAATCGTTCAGCTCGACCGCCGCATCGGCCAGCCGCAGGATTTCACTGCGGTAGACTTCGGTAAAGAGGATCCGCTTTTCCGGGAAATAGCTGTAAAGCGTGGCTTTCGACACGCCCGCCACGCGCGCGATTTCATCCACGCTGGCGCGCTCATAGCCCATCTTGACAAAGACCGCGCGCGCACCCGCGATCACCTGATCATATTTCCGCCCCTGGCGGTTTATCGCGGCTGTGATGGTCATCGCTCCTCCTGTCACCACATAGATAGTGGCTTGCGCCACAAAGGAAAAGCGGCACTCACTGGCAGCGCGGCGAATCGCATGTTAACACGTTCAGGACATGATCGAGATCTTCCTCAAGACCCTGCCTTTCTTCGGCCTGATCGGGCTGGGCTTCGGTGCCGGACGCACAGGGTTCTTCCCGCCCGAGGCCACGGCCTATCTGACGAAATTCGTGTTCTATTTCGCGCTGTCGGCCATGCTGTTCGGGTTTGCGGCCAATCTCAGCCTGTCCGATCTTCTGGATGCGCGCGCCGCCGCTGCCTATCTCTGGGCCTGCGGCGTGGTTTATGTGCTGGTCATGGCAATCGCCTTCCTGCGCCGCGCGCGGATGGAAGAAGCGCTGATCGAGGCGCATTGCACCATCATCGGCAATACCGGCTTTCTGGGCGTGCCGCTGCTGGTGGTGCTGCTTGGCCCGGCGTCGGTGCCGACGGTGCTGTTGATCCTGACCATTGACCTGATCGTGTTCTCGTCGCTCTTCACCATGATCATCACATTGTCGCGCGATGGCCGGATTGACCGCGATCTGCCGCGCAAACTGGCCGTGGCGGTGCTGAAAAACCCAATGGTGGTCGCGATGGCGCTGGGGATCGCCTGGTCCGGGACGGGGCTCGGCGTGCCTGCGATCGCCAATGATTTCCTGACGCTGCTGGGCGCAGCCGCCACGCCCTGCGCGCTGTTTGCGATTGGCGCGTCGCTGGCCGACAAAAAGGTCGAACGGCTGGCCGTGGTCAGCTGGCTGTCCTTCGGCAAGCTGGTGCTGCACCCGGCGCTGACGGCCTTCGCCGCGCTGGTGCTGTTCGGGGTCGAGCCACAGGTCGCAGGCGTGCTGATCGCAGCGGCGGCCTTGCCCGTGGCGGGCAATGTCTTCATTCTGGCGCAGCATTACAATGCCGGGCCTGCGCGCGTGTCGGCCACGATCCTTGTCTCGACGCTTCTGAGCATTGCGAGCGTGCCGGTTGTGATTGCATGGGTGACAGGGTTCTAGATCAAGAGGGGAAACCATGGAAACCATTTCGGAAAACCGCTGCTTCGGGGGCGTGCAGGGGGTCTATCGCCACAAGGCCAAAAGCACAGGCTGCGACATGACCTTCGGCCTGTTCCTGCCGCCTTCAGCTGCGCGCGGGCCGGTGCCGGTGCTGTGGTATCTGTCGGGGCTGACCTGCACGCATGAAAACGCGATGACCAAGGCCCATGCGCAGGCCCATGCCGCGCAGCACGGGATTGCGCTGGTCTTTCCCGACACCTCGCCGCGCGGCGAGGGCGTGGCGGATGATCCGGCCTATGATCTGGGACAGGGGGCCGGTTTCTATGTCAATGCCACGCAAGACCCCTGGGCCGCGCATTTCCGCATGTGGGACTATATCAGCACCGACCTGCCCCGCGTGTTGATGGCGAATTTCGCTCTGGATGAGGGTCGGCAGGCGATCACCGGGCATTCCATGGGCGGGCATGGCGCACTGACACTGACGATGCGGCTGCCGGGGCGGTTTGCCTCTGTCTCGGCTTTCGCGCCGATTGCCAACCCGTCACAGAGCGACTGGGGCCGCAAGCAGCTCACTGCCTATCTGGGCACGGATCAGGCAGCATGGGCCGGGCATGACGCGACGCTCCTGATGCGCGAAACTGGCTTTGACGGGCCGGTGCTGATCGATCAGGGCAGCAATGACCAGTTTCTGGACCTGCTGAAACCCGAAGCGCTGGCTGAAGCGATGACTGCGCGGCGCCAATCGGGGATTTTTCGGATGCAGCCGGGATATGATCACAGCTATTTCTTTGTTTCCAGCTTTATTGGGGATCATATCGCGTTTCATGCGCAGGCGTTCGCAGAATAGAAAAATAGAAAGGCCGCAGAAATGACCCTTTGCCATGTCACCGCCGATATAGAGCCGCATCTGGACTGGAACGCGGCGCTTGACTCCATTGCGAAGGGTCATGCCCTGCCCGTTGCGCAGATTGATGATACCTTTCTGTATCAGCGCAAGGACACGCTTCTGTCGCGTGCGGCATGGATTGACGGGTTGGGCGCGCTGGTGAAAACCGCCATGGTGTTTCCGGATAATCCCGCGCGAGACCTGCCCGCTGTCAATGGCAGCGTTGCGCTGTATTCCGATAGGGACGGGCAGCTTGAGGCGATCCTTGATTTCCATCTGGTCACAAAATGGAAAACCGCAGCTGACAGCCTGTTTGCGGCGCAGCATCTCGCCCGCCCTGACAGCCACCGCATAACCCTTGTCGGCGCGGGAACTGTAGCGCGCAGCATGTATGACGCCTATCGCGCAATCTTTCCGCAGGCACAGTTTACAATCTGGGCGCGCAATTCCGACAGCGCTGCTTTATTTGCGCGCGACCTGGAAAATATTCGCGCCGAGGCCGATCTGGAAAAAGCCGTCACATCAGCCGATATCATCTGCACGGCCACAATGAGCAAAACTCCGCTGATAAAGGGCGACTGGCTGCGTCCGGGCCAGCATCTGGATCTGATCGGCGCGTTCCGCCCGGACATGCGCGAAGTTGATGACGCAGCGCTTTGCCGGGCCGCGCTTTTCGTGGACAGCCGCGCGACCACACTTGACCATATCGGCGAATTGAAAGACCCGATCGCGCGCGGCGTTATCGACAAAGCGGATATTCAGGCAGATTATTATGATTTTCCTACCGGAAAATTCAAGAGACCTGCAGAAGACAGCATCACGATCTGCAAGAATGGCGGCGGGGCGCATCTTGATCTGATGATCAGCCACTATATTTTTCAGACATGGCATGCACAACAGCAATAACGCTCTTGAGTTTTGCGGCCAGTTCGGTTTCTTGGTGTGACGTCATGCTGGAGGAAAACCATGATTGACCTGAATGAAATGACTCTGGAAGAGCTGAAGAAGCATCAAAAGGATGTTTCCAAGGCAATCGAATCCTATGAAGAGCGTGCATTGAAAGCCGCGCGTGCCGAAATGGACGCCATTGCGCGGCAGCATGGCTTCACTTTCGACCAGATTCTGGCGAAAGCCCCTGCAATCGGTCGCAAACCCGTCGCCCCGAAATACGCAAACCCCGCTGATAAAACCCAGACCTGGACCGGGCGCGGCCGCAAGCCCAAATGGGTGGTGGCAGCGCTGGCCGATGGTAAAACTCTGGAAGACCTGTCGATTTGATAGCACTTCCCCCACGTCTGCAACGAATCTGGCAGTTTATTCGCGAATTCAACGCGGCCATGTCCGCGCGCAATATCGGCTTGCTTTCGGCAGGGGTGGCGTTTTTCAGCCTGCTTGCGCTCTTCCCCGGAATTGCCGCGCTGATTTCGGTATTCGGCCTTTTTGCCGATCCGCTCGTCCTGCAGGACCAGCTTTCCCTGCTGCAGGATCTGATCCCGCCCGCTGCCTTCACTCTGCTCGATAACCAGATCACACGGCTTGTCTGGGCCAATGAGGGCGTGCTGGGCTGGACCTCGGTCGCGTCAGTGCTGATTGCGCTGTTTCTGGCGCGACGCGGGGTCGATGCCATGCTGATCGGGATATATGCCATTCACGGCACGCCCCGGCGCAAGGGGTTCAGCCATGCAGTGCGGGTTCTGTTCATCACGCTGGGGATGCTGGTCGCCGGTGTCGTCGCGCTGCTGTCGGTGCTGATCGCGCCGGTGGTGCTGGCCTTCTTTCCGCTGATCGGCGGCAGCAGCTGGCTGATCGACATCCTGCGCTGGGCCGTCACGCTGAGCCTTGTGGCGGGCTGGATCTGGGTATTCTACCGCATCGGCCCGGCACGCAGCAAGGACGCGCGCCCGGTGCTGGTGCCGGGTCTGGTGCTGGCCGTGGTGCTCTGGATCACGGTCTCGGCGGGGCTGAGCTTCTATCTCAGCAATTTCGGCAATTACAACGAGGTCTATGGCTCGATCGGGGCCGTGGTCGCGCTCTTGATGTGGTTCTATATCTCGGCCTATGCCGTGCTGCTGGGCGGCATCCTGAATGCCACGCTGGAAACGCTGGCCGCGCAGGACGCGACACGCCCCGCTCCGCTCAGCCCCATGTCGGGTGAAACCGCCCCGCAGGAGACAGGGTAAAGATCTCGAACCCTGTCGCAGTCACCCCGATGGAATGCTCGAACTGCGCGGAAAGCGATTTGTCGCGCGTCACCGCCGTCCAGTCATCGGCCAGAACCTTGGTTTCGGGCCGCCCCAGATTGACCATCGGCTCGATGGTGAAGAACATCCCCTCTTCCAGCCG
>SKRP01000102.1 GCA_007118445.1 Natronohydrobacter sp. | reverse complement strand
GGATCACGGCCAGTTCCTGCGCTGTCAGATCGCTGTCCCAGCCCAGCTGGCGCAGCACACCATAGGTGAATTGCGGATAGCCATCCTCGATCTCGGACCCGACCGGCCAGGACCCTTCGGCCAGCAGCGTTTCGCCATCGCGCTCCAGCCCGAAGCGCGGACGGAACGCGCCGCCCCCTTCCATCGGGTGCAGGTTGGTATTGTAGAGGATATGCGAGCCGGGATGTTTCAACTCACCCGTGCCCCAGCAGGGCCATGGCAGGCCATAATAGTCACCCTTGACCTCTTCCGGTGCATCCGGTTTGGCGCGCAGGGTCACCAGATCGAAATGCTCCTGATTGGCCATATGCGATTTCAGCCGCTCCGGCGTGATACCTGTATAGCCGATGGACCATGCGCCGCGATTGATCTCGCGCAGGATCGATTCGGCAGTCGGCTCCATCCCGAACTTGCCCTGCACCATCTCGTAATTCTTGAACATCTCGTCGCCGAAGCCAAGACGCTCTGCCAGCCCGTACATGACCGCGTAATCCGTGTCGGATTCGAAAATCGGCTCGACGATCTTCTCGCCCCATTGCACTGACCGGTTCGAGGCCGTGCGCGACCCGTCGCATTCGAACTGCGTGCAGATCGGCAGCAGATAGGTGTTGTCGGTCCGCGAATGCAGCGCTGCAAATGTCGTCGGATGCGGATCGGCAACCACCAGCAGATCCAGCGCATTCATCCCGCGCTGCGCGTCCTGCATGCGCGGGACCGTGTTACCACCATGACCAAAGACGATCATCGCTTTCACATTGTCACGCTGATCGATCTCATCGGAGTCGATGGTCACAGCGTCGAACCAGCGGGTCGAGGTGATGCCGGGGATGTTCATGTTCTGCTCAGGCGTGCGCGCATCGCGCCCGTCTTTCGCAGGCACCGCATCGAAGCGGCCCACGAAATACTCGTAAGGCATATCCCAGACGCGCGCCCAGTGCCGCCATGCGCCCGCACCCAAGCCATAATAGCAAGGCAGGTTGCCCACATCGAGCCCGAAATCCGTCGCGCCCTGCACATTGCAATGGCCGCGGAAAATATTCGCGCCGGTGCCTTCATGGCCGACATTGCCAGTGGCCAGCAGCAGCAGGTTATAGGCGCGTACATTGGCCGTTCCGACCGTGTGCTGCGTGCCGCCCATGCACCAGATGAAGGTCGAAGGGCGTTCCTTGGCGAATTTCTCGGCCACGCGCTTGAGCGTCGCGCCGTCAATGCCCGAGATATCCTCGACCACATCGGGCGTGTAATCCTTCACGACCTCGCGGACCTGATCCATCCCCCAGACGCGCTGGGCGATATAGTCCTTGTCTTCCCAGCCATTCTCGAAGATGTGCCAGAGCATCCCGTGAATGATGGCGATATCCGTGCCGGGACGGAAGCGCACATATTCGGTCGCATGGGCGGCTGTGCGGGTGAAACGCGGGTCCAGCACGATGACATTCGCCTGCTGCGTTTCCTTGCCCTCAAGGATATGCTGCAGCGACACAGGATGCGCCTCTGCCGCATTCGAGCCCATGAAGATCACGGTCTTGGCGTTGCGGATGTCATTATAGCTGTTGGTCTGCGCGCCGTAGCCCCAGGTATTGGCCACCCCTGCCACTGTGGTCGAGTGGCAAATCCGCGCCTGATGGTCCACATTGTTCGTGCCCCAGAAAGCCGCGAATTTGCGGAACAGATACGCGCCCTCATTCGAGAATTTGGCCGAACCCAGCAGATAGACCGAATCCGCGCCGGAATTGCCGCGAATTTCCGTCATCTTCTCGGAAATCTCGTCCAGCGCCTGATCCCAGCTGATGCGCTGCCATTCACCGCCGACTTTCTTCATCGGGTATTTGATACGGCGGTCGCCATGCACCAACTCGCGCACCGATGCGCCCTTGGCGCAATGCGTGCCACGGTTGATCGGGCTGCCCCAGGCGGGTTCCTGTCCCACCCAGACGCCGTTCTGGACTTCGGCCTTGACCGTGCAGCCCACGGAGCAATGCGTGCACATATTGGTCTTGATCTCGATGGGCTGGCTCATATCGGTGAAGCCTGCCGCTTCCACCCGACGGGTCATGCCCGCGCCAAGGGTCGAGATGGCGGCAAGCCCGCCTACGGTCAGCCCCGAGGCACGCAGGAAACTGCGGCGATCAAGGGGCTTTGCGGCCATGCCAGCGGCGATCTGGCTCAGGCGGCCCGTGGTGGCCGCGTCACGATGTCTGCGTTTGACAAGCATCAGTTATCCCCCCGTGGATAGTAGCGGTTGGTCCGGTAAAAGGCCTCGACATGCTCGGTTTTCTGATACCGCGCGCGGGTGCGTTCATCGCCGGTCTGCTGCGCGAAACCGGGTCGCGCGCCACCTGCCGTGATCGCAACAGTCGAAGCTGCGCCAGTCGCGGCGACACCGAAAAAGGCGCGCCGAGAAATCGGGTTGTGTTTGTTCTGAGCCATGCCAGCCCTCCCGTGTTGATGGATGCGGCAGCCCCCCTCCGCAGCATCCGGGTTTCGTCAAAGGTTACTCAAGCCGCGAGCGAGAAGGCCCGCGACTCGATATCTGTCAACAACCGACCAATTTCGGCCAGCGATCGGTAGAAATCCGCACTCGGCGCAATCGCCAGATCATCGAAGAACTGTGCCGCCCAGGGCGCGATATGGCGCGCGAAAAACGCGGCCTGCGTCTTTGTATCGACGGCGATCTCGCCAGCGGCCATATCGGCCATCACCTCGAACAGCAGCGCGATGTGGTCTTCGGGTTCGTGCCGCCCTGTCGCGCGCGCAACGCCCAGCCGCGCCAGATCGCTGCGCAACTCGGCCAGCGGGCGCTCATTGAGAAAGCCGGTCAGGTAGAAACTCGCATAAGGCAGCAATTCGCCGCGCCCCACACCGACAAAAACTTCGAAATATTCGCGCGCGACCTTGTCGGCATCGGCTTGCTTTGCGGCACGGGCGAGCGCAGCAAAGGCCTGCCCCATCGCGCTGTCATCGCCGCCAAGCGCTGCGATCTGGTCGAGCAATGCAGCATCAGGCGGGGCCGCCAACATGCGCGCAACAAAGCGATACTGCTCACTTCGTGCCGCGTCGAGTGGATCGATTGCTGGCCCGGTCCGGGGCTGGCTATCTGTCATCGCTGTCTGGTCCTGTTCGCGCTGTCTGCAAAGATATGCAACAGTATGCAAAATGTAACCGCAGCAAGGCGGTCTGTCCAGTCAATCCGTATCGATTTTCAGCGCCGGATTTCTACGACCAAAGTCTAATCCGGCAGCGCACCACCATGGCGTTTGCGCGCCATTGGTGGATCATTATCCGACTGTTTTTCTTTGATTTTGCTCGGGGCTGGCGCTGCACTGCCGGCCCCACTTGGCACCGGGTCCAGCGCGGATTCCGGCTCTGCCGCAGCGCTATACTGCGGTGCAGAAATGCTGTCGGGATCTGCGCCATCTGAATCCGGGTTTTCGTTACATTCTAACGCATTTTCCGGCGCTGCATCGCGGCGCGGGGCGACCAGATCGCGCAGCATCTCGGCGGCACGCTCGACACTCGGACCCACCCCATCGCCGGGCACGCCGCCCGGCGTGTTCCAGTCCCAGGCGTAATCCACCGCCGGGTCATTATGGTCGCGAATGGCGGGGTTCAGCAGCCAGATCCTGCGCAAGGCCGCTTTGCGCATCGCCTGCGGCACGCCCTTGCGCAGAAAAGGGCGGATATCGGTCTTGGGCGTGAACTCCTCCAGCGCGGGCAGCGCGGCAAGCTCCTCTTCGGAAATCGAATCATCTTCGAGCGGCGGCGAAGGCGGCTCTGGCGCGGGTTCCGGCGCGGGTGTCTCGGCCTCTGCGCGCTTGCGGTTCGACCAGCGCGCGAGGAAGGACTCGTCTTGCGGGGGTTGGGCCATGGCTTACCTCTTGCGCGGATTGTTCACCCATTTGTCGGCCTCGGCCAGAACACGCGGCGCGCGCGCGCTCATGGCATTGGGATCGGCAGGCAGGCGCTTGCGTTTCTTGAACGGCATCTCGACATGATGGGCCTCGATGAAGGCGGAAACACGCGCGCGGATTGCCTCGGGCATCGGCACCGCCTCGACTTTCAGATCGAGATCAGAGGCATAGCCTTCGCCCTCATAGGGGTCCGCCGTGACATTCACGATCTGCGCTTTCGCCGGATCATCGCCGCGCAGCGCTACCCAGATCGCAGGACGGCCAGAGGCAAGATTATCGCGGTGATGGCCGGTATCGCCGGAATAAAGCACCAGATCGCGCCCACCGAGATACCATGTCTCGACGTCGTTTTCACTGCCCAGAAGTGTGTTTGGCGCGGCCTCTGGTTCCTGCGGCAGCACGCCCGAGGCGCGCAACTCTCCTGCCCCCCATTTCGTCACAGGCGGGCGGCGGATCGCCAGAACACCGACGCGCAGGGTCTGTTGTGGCATGGCTTTCCCCTTTCAGTTCAGCACGGGTTCGGCCAGCGGCAGTCCGGTCAGCAGGTTCTGCGGTTTCATCCGGACCGCGCCATCTGATCCAAGCCCAAGGATCAGCCAGATGGGCTGTCCACGCAACTCCGCGCGGATGCGGGCATCCTCGGTTTCCAGCCGGAACAGCCCCACCAGCGTCGCAGGCATCGGCTTGCCATGCCAGAGCGCGTTGCCAATCGCCGTGCCTGCCGGGTCCAGGCCGATGAACCAGCGTAGGTCGATATTCTCGGCGCGCATCTCGGGTGTGACCCTGCACGCCATCCCCAGCATATGCTGCAGGAACGCGGCGATAGCATCCGCCATACCGCGCCGGGCTTCGGGGTCGCCGCCGAAATTCAGCACCATCGTATGGGCGTCTGAGCGGCTCCAATAAGTCCAGTCATTGCCACCGCCCAGCACATCCAGACCATCCAGCCCGCCCGAGAACATCGCGGTCAGGGGCGAGGCGTGCTTTTCTTGCTCATAGAGCGCGACCAGTTCCTCATCGGCGAGAAGCAGCTTGTCGTCCTTGATATGGCTGCGCTGCGGGCGGAAGAAGCATTCAGCCGCGCGCAGCGTCTGGGGGCTGTCACACCCATCGAGCGCATTGCGCAGGATCAGTTGCACAAGCTGGGACATGAAGACCTGCGGTATCGTCACGCCCTCGGCCACGATCTGCGCATAGCCGTCCTCGATGGTGCCAGCCGCGATCAGCCGGTCGCGCAGGCCCAGCAGGAAGCGCCAGTTTTCCTGCGCGTCAGCGTCTTTCAGCGCGGTCAGTTCCATCTCGGAGACTTTCGCGCGCGGGGTCTCCATCAGCCGCTTATGCAGACTGCGCTCCGCCGCGCAGGCGTCAGCGGGCGGCAACACTTCGGGCCGCGCGAGCCACGCGAGGATCAGCTCATCCGTGACCAGCATCCGGCCCTGCGGGTTCAGGCGCGTCAGGTGATGGCCAGAGGCCACCCAGAATTCCGGCATCAGTCACTCCCCCTCAGACTGAAGATATCCACATGATCCTCGACCTCTTCCTCGATGAAATGAAAGGCGCGGTCATGGCCTTGCAGATGGCTGCCCGAGAACGCGGTTTCATCGCGCGGCTTGAGCGTGCGGAACTGTTCGCGGATCGCGCCATCCTCATAGCCCCGATGCAACCCGATCAGCGTGTTGAGCGCGTGACCGGCGCACAGGCTTTCGGCGAGTGCGACCTCTTCTTCCGCCGCAGGGCGCGCGGCCTCGAGCGAGGGGGCACCCAGATGCGTGACAAGCTGCTGCGCGAGCGCCTCGACAAGGTCGGCGCGCTCATCCGCCCGCGCCTCCTGCACTGTGACCAGCGTCGAAAAGCCGAAACTTGCGACCCCCAGAAAGCCTGAGCGAAAGGCGATCTGTTCCTTGCGCGACAAGCTGTCAGGCGCGCGCCCCCAGAACAGGAAAGTGCCGGTCACAGCCCATTCGCCGGGTTCGGCGGCCTGCGCAAACACCACCTTGTCGGACGGGTCCAGACGGATCGTGCGCGGCAGGCGGGTCACAGGACCGGCCCTCCTGCGTCGCGCCAGCCTGTGCTGCCCAAGGCTTCCAGCAAAGGGGCCGAGCGTTTACCCCCACCAGAGGGGGTGATTTCCACCAGCCGATCCCCCTCGATCCGCCGCACCCCGCGCAGAAGCGGCGGGTCGATGCGCATCAGATAGCGGTTGGTCACCGCTTCGATCCCGTCATGCGCCCAGCGGTCGAAATAGAGCATCATGTAGCTGGCAAAAGTCGAGAGGATATCCTCGGGCGGATCAAAGGCTTCCTCTTTCAGCGAGGTCGAGTCCGGCAAGCGCCCCGGCTCGTCGATATGGTCGCGATCCGCAATCAGCTCTGCCCCGAAAACCAGCCAATCGGGCACATCGTCAGGCCCCGCACCGGGCGCCAGGGCAAAACGCCCGCCCCCCAGCCGCGCCTTGTCAAAGCGGATCTCATCGGGCCAGACCAGCCGCACGGCGCGTTCCGGCGGGCAATGCGCGGCCAGAGCATCGCCCAGCGCCACCATGCCCAGCGCGAAAGCCATCTGCGACTCGCGAAGCGGCAGCTCCGGTTCCAGCACCACTGCGAAGGACACAAGCCCCGGCGCGAACTGCACGACCAGCGTCCCGGCGCCCTCGAGCGGGGCCAGACGCGCAGCCTCGGCCAATGTGTCGCCCTGCTCCAACCGATAGAGCGTATAAGGCGGCGGCAAGGCGATGCTGCGCGCGCTTTGCGTGATGGTGTCCATGAACCCTCCCCGGTGCTTGGACCATTCGGCACTACTCTTTGCGCCATTCCCAGATTATATCCGCCTAAACTAGTCCTGCCAGAGGCCAGAGAAAAGCCCCATGCCACACAGCAAGACCCGCCTGATCTGCAATTGCGACGGCACGATGACACTGGACGCAGCCAGCTTGGGCGGTGATGCGCGCCCTGCAAGCCAGCTCTGCCGCGCCCAGCTGGACCATTTCCGCGCGGCTTTGGGGGAATTTGCCGAAATCACAGTCGCCTGTACGCAGGAAGCCCCGCTTTTCGCGGAACTGGCCGAAGATGCGGGCTATGCAGGCAAACTGCGCTTCGTGAATATCCGCGAAACCGCCGGCTGGTCCGAGGAGGGCAAGCGCACAGCGCCCAAGATGGCGGCGCTGCTGGCCATGGCGGAATGTGCCGCGTCGGATTTCGAGATCGTCAGCATGGACAGCAACGGGGTTGCGCTGATCCTTGGGCGCGATTCCGTGGCGATCGAGGCTGCGGAAAAACTGTCAGAGAGCCTGGATATCACTGTGCTGGTGCTGCCGGGGGCTGACATTCAGCCGCCGCGCCAGACCACATGGCCAGTGCTGCAAGGGCGCATCCGCAAGGGGACCGGCCATCTGGGGGCGTTTGAACTGACCGTTGACGCCTATGCCGCCCCGGCCCCGTCCTCGCGCGCGAAACTGGAATTTGACGATGGCCGCGACGGCGCAGTGTCGCGCTGCGATCTGGTGATCGACCTGACCGGCGCGCGGCCCCTGTTCCATGATACCCGCCCCGGCTATTTCCGTGCCGATCCGCGCGATCCCGTGGCCGTGGCCAGGCTGGTGCGCGATGCCAGCCAGATGACCGGCACCTTCGACAAGCCGAGATTCGTCAATTTCGCGCCCGAGCTTTGCGCCCATTCGCGCAACACGCTGACAGGTTGCACGCGCTGCCTGAACCTGTGCCCCACGGGCGCGATCACCCCGGCGGGCGATACAGTCGCGATTGACCCCCATATCTGCGCAGGCTGCGGGCAATGCGCGGCAGCCTGTCCCACAGGGGCCGCGTCTTATGCGCTGCCTGTGGTCGAGAATATCGCCGCGCGGCTGCGCGCGGGAATGCGCGCATGGTTCGACGCAGGGGCGAAAGAGGCCCCGGTCATCCTGTTCCACGATGGCGATCATGGGCTAGGGCTGATCGATGCGAGCGCGCGCTTCGGGCGGGGCTTGCCCGCGCATGTGATCCCGGTGCAGGTGAATGAGCCGACCCAGATCGGACCCGAGATCATGGCGACCGCGCTGGCCTATGGCGCGGGGGCAGTGCAGGTGCTGGCGAAAGCACGCCCGGCGCATGATCTGGACGGGCTGGCGGCAAGCCTCGATCTGATGCGCGCGATCAGCACGGCCACAGGTTACGGCGATACCTGCGCGCTGCTGCAGACCGACGACCCTGATGCGCTGGAGGCCGCACTCTGGCATCAGGCCGCAAAAGCGCGCGCCAAGCGCGCCAGTTTCCTGCCGCCCGAGGACAAGCGCGGGCTGCTGTTGATGGCCGTCGAAGAGATGATCCGCACCGCTCCCGACCCGGTCGAGACCCTGCCCCTGCCGCAAGGCGCCCCTTTCGGCACGGTCAATCTTGAGCTTGATGCCTGCACACTCTGCCTGTCCTGCGTGGCCGCCTGCCCGGCGGGGGCGCTGTCGGACAATCCTGACCAGCCGATGCTGCGCTTCACGGAAAGCGCCTGCGTGCAATGCGGGATTTGCGCCGCAACCTGCCCCGAGGATGCGATCACAATTGCGCCGCAGATCGACCTGAGCGCCTGGGCCGCACCAAGGCGCGTGCTCAAAGAGGAGGCGCCTTTCGCCTGCACATCCTGCGGCAAGCTGTTCGGCACGCGTTCGAGCATCGAACGGGTGCTGTCAAAGCTCGACGGACACTGGATGTTCAGCGGGGCCGAGGGCGCGAAACGACGCGCATTTCTGACCATGTGCGAGGAGTGCCGCACGCGCGAAGTGGTGATCGCAGGTTTCGACCCGCATGAGAAACCGGACCTGTAAGCCGGGGGCCGCGCAAGCCTGGGGCCTTGTGATCCGGTAGCAGCTCAGGCGTCAAGAAAACCGGCAACTGTCTCGCGCAGCGCGTCCCAGTCGGTGAATTCCTTCACCCCGTCCTGCAATTCGACATCATGGCCTGCCAGCGCCACATGACGCACGATCTGGCTCTGGAAATAGTCATAGCTGTTCATGCGCACCGCCCCTGCGACCAGCGCTTCCTGCGCAGGCTTGAACCCGGTGCGCATCTTCATTTCGGTCAGATAATCCTGCGCTTCTTCCCGACCCTCGGGAAAGGCGGCTTTCAGGCTGACCGACAGAAGCAGACCGGGACGCGCTGCGATTTCTTTGCCGCGGGCTGACAGCATCGCCTCGAAATTCGGCGGATGGCGGCGTTCATGCACCGGCGCGGCCAGAATGATGCGGTCGGCACTGTCGATCGGCAAGGCGGCGGATTTATCGGACAGGTCATGCAGCGTCACATCATGGCCCAGCTGCCGCGCCTGATCCGCAACGGCCCGGACGATCCGGCCGGTCTGCCCCTCGACGGTTTCGAAGATGATGAGAAGTTGCATGGCCTGCCTGTTGCCTCATTGTCCTGACCTGGTCGCCAGAATGCGCGCCCTGCCGGGCGCGCGCCTTGTTCCAGATCAAGGACAGTTGACGTAGCGGCATTTAGGACCGCGCGCCCCTCACAATGTCGCGTTGATCGCGCCGCCATCCAGAAGCAGGTTCTGCCCGACCATGAAACCGGCATGCTGCGAGCACAGAAAGGCGCAGGCGGCCCCGAACTCGGCAGCCGTCCCGTAACGCGCCGCAGGAATGGTCGCTTCACGCTTGGCACGGGCCTCGCTCAGCGAAATGCCCTCGGCCTGGGCGACCCCGGTATCAAGGGCAATCGCGCGATCCGTGTCATGAATACCGGGCAGAAGATTGTTGATGATCACCCCCTTGCCCGCCACCTGCCGCGCAGTGCCCGCCACAAATCCGGTCAGCCCGGCGCGCGCGGAATTGGACAGGCCCAGCACCGCGATCGGTGCCTTGACCGAACCGGAGGTGATATTCACCACCCGCCCCCAGCCGCGCGCGATCATGCCCGGCAGCACGGCCTGCATCAGCGCAATCGGAGTCAGCATGTTGGCATCGAGTGCAGCAATGAAATCCGCGCGCGACCAGTCGCTCCACATCCCCGGAGGCGGCCCGCCTGCATTGGTGACCAGAATATCGACATCGCCTGCCGCCGCCAGCACGGCTGCGCGCCCCTCTTCGGTCGTGATATCCGCAGCAACAGTGGTCACATGCACGCCATGTGCCGCGCGGATTTCAGCGGCCGTGGCCTCCAGCGCCGCAGCCCCGCGCGCGTTCAGCACAAGAGCGACGCCTTCCGCAGCCAGCGCCTCGGCGCAGCCACGCCCCAGCCCCTTTGACGACGCGCAGACCAATGCGCGCTTCCCTGACAAACCCAGATCCATAACTCCCCCTTGATCCATTCGCCTGTCTTCAGATAGCACGCGCGGCGCGCCCCGACAAACGCACCTGAGCGACAAATTCATGTCGCGAAATGAACATTTCTCGGCGCAAAGGGTAACAATGCACCTGTTCACCATGTTAGCGTCGCGCATCGCCACGCCAATAAAACACGAGAATCAGGAGGGACGATGTATCGGAAAGTGATTTTTCCTGTCGATCTGACACATATCGACCAACTCGGCCGGGCGCTGCAGACCGCGATTGATCTGGCCCGGCATTACAAGGCCGAAATCTGCTTCATCGCGGTCACGGGAACCGCGCCATCGGCTGTCGCGCGCACACCGCAGGAGTTTCAGGCCAAGCTCGAAGCGCTGGCCGCCGAACAGGGCCAGGCGCATGGGCTGACCACCAGCGCCATGGCGCTGACCAGCCATGACCCGAGCATTGACACAGACAAGACCCTGCTTGCGGCGATCCGCGAGGCCGGGGGCGATCTGGTCATCATGCAGACCCATGCGCCGAATGCGCTGGACTATATCTGGGCCGGGCATGGCGACACGATCGCCGCGCATAGCGAGGCATCGGTCTTTCTTGTGCGCTGAGCGCGCAAGCCAATGACACCAGAAAATTGACCCGCAACTGCCACGCGGGTCCAACAACGGGAGCAACGAATGTCACAAACTGACGATGATGACGCCACGACACCAGCGGAAGAAGCGCTTCCCGAACCCGAAGGCGCGTCCGAAATCATCGAAACCGATTACGAGATCGGTCAGGACAATATCACCCCGAAAATCGGCCCTTTCGGCCTTGATATCCATAACCCGGTCTTTGTCGTCTCGGGGCTGGTGGTGGTGGCTTTCGTCATCATCACGCTGGCCTTTCAGGACGCGGTCGGCCCGGCACTGGGCGCGATGCGCGGCTATCTGACCTCGACCTTCGACTGGTTCCTGATCATGGCAGGCAATATCTTCGTGCTGGTCTGCCTCGGCATCCTGGTCTCGCCGCTGGGCAAGGTGCGCCTCGGGGGCGCGGATGCGACGCCCGATTACAGCTATGGCGGCTGGTTCGCGATGCTGTTTGCTGCCGGGATGGGCATCGGCCTGATGTTCTTCGGCGTGCTGGAACCGGCCTATTACTTCGCAACCCCCTGGGGCGATCAGCCACTGAGCCGCGATATCGGCATCGTCGATGGCGCGCTGGTCGATCCAGCCACAGTCGAGGCCGCACGGCGCACCGCCATGGCCGGCACGATCTATCACTGGGGCCTGCACCCCTGGGCCATGTATGCTGTGGTTGCCCTGTCGCTCGCGCTCTTTGCCTATAACAAGGGCCTGCCGCTGACGGTGCGCTCGATCTTCTACCCGATCTTCGGCGAGAAGATCTGGGGCTGGCGCGGCCATGTGATCGACATTCTGGCGGTGTTTGCCACGCTGTTCGGGCTGGCAACCTCGCTGGGCTTTGGCGCGCAGCAGGCAACCGCCGGGATCGGCTTTGTCTTTGGCATGGAGGATCTGGGCGCAACGGCCACATTCCCGGTCATCCTGATCGCGATCATCACGGCGCTGGCGCTGGTATCAGTGCTGCGCGGGCTTGATGGCGGGGTCAAGGTGCTGTCCGAGGTCAATATGGTGCTGGCGATCCTGCTGATGGTCTTTGTCATCCTGGTCGGGCCGACCTTTACGCTGGTGTCGCAGTTCTTCGGCAATCTGGGGGCCTATGCGACCGAGATCCTGGCGCTGTCGAACCCGATCGGGCGCGATGATGACGGCTATCGTCAGGGCTGGACCGCCTTCTACTGGGCCTGGTGGATCAGCTGGTCGCCTTTCGTGGGCATGTTCATCGCCCGCGTCAGCCGGGGCCGCACTGTGCGCGAGTTCATCACCTGCGTTCTGCTGATCCCGACCATCGTCTCGGCGATCTGGATGACGGCCTTTGGTGGCACCGCGATTGACCAGCTGATCAACTCGGTCACCGAAAGCGCGGTCTATGGTTTCGTGATCGACGCCTATGTGCCGGAACTGTCGCTCTTCGGGATGCTGTCGGAACTGCCCTTCGCGGCCATCACCTCGGTCATCGGGATCATTCTGGTGATCGTGTTCTTCGTCACCTCGTCGGATTCCGGTTCGCTGGTGATCGACACGATCACGGCAGGCGGCAAGATCAATGCGCCGGTCAGCCAGCGTGTGTTCTGGGTGATCTTCGAAGGTCTGGTCGCCGCAGCGCTGCTTCTGGGCGGTGGGCTTGTGGCGCTGCAGGCGGCATCGGTCTCGACTGGCCTGCCCTTCGCGGTGGTGCTGCTGCTGGCCTGTTTCGCGCTGGTCAAGGGGTTGATGAACGAACCCCGCTGACGCTGAGAAATCACGACCAGAGGCGCCCGCGATGCGGGCGCCTTTGCGTTGCGTCACCGGCCAGAGTGACGCAAGGTCGCGCTTGATCGGCGGGGCGCGCGGGCGGAAGGTGAACTTCTCTGGGAGGAGTTCACTCATGTGTCACCTGATATCCGCAGCCGTCGCGCTGTCCTTTTTCGCCCTGCCCGCCCTTGCCGATCCGGCACATGGGCTGTGGAAAACCAAACCTGACGATAATGGCAATTATGGTCATGTCCGCATCCAGACCTGCCCCAATGGCAAGATCTGCGGCGGGCTGGTCACGGCCTTCAACAGCGCAGGCCAGCAGATCGAAAGCCCCAATATCGGGCGCGCGATTGTCTGGGACATGGAACCGCAGGGCGACGGGGCCTATAGCAATGGCCGGATCTATGCCCCCGACCGCGACAATACCTATAACGCCCGGATGAACCTGCGCGGCAATACGCTGGGCGTGTCGGGCTGTGTCGCCTTCATCTGCCGCGAACAGGCCTGGACCCGGGTCAACTGAAAAACCTGACCGAGATATGACAGATTGTCTGCACCGGGCAGATGACAGCCGTGAAAACCCCGCTATAGTCCGCATGGCTTCGGCTTGCCTGAGAATTGCGGGGAATGGCGCTTGGCCTATGATTATGAATGCGAGGTGTTCGAGGCAGATGCCCTGCGCGTGAGCTGGGGCATCAATGAGGGCGAGCGGCTGGGCGCGCTGGCCGAACTCTGCCTCGGCGACAGCTATACACTGCTGCCGGACAGCGCGCCGCTGCGCCTGACCCTGACAATGGGCGACCATATCCGGCTGAAAGCGGTCGATGGCGCGCCGGATGCGTTTCTTCTGGCCGGGGCCCGCGTCGCGATCCGGGGCGAGCTGAAATTCATGTCCCCCGACAGCGAACTGGTCGCCGCACTCTTGCTGCAGGCCGGGACAGCATGGCTGCTGCTGCCGCTCAACCCGATCCGGCGCGGGCCGGGATATACGCTGATTTCGGTCAATCCCGAGGTCACGGATCTGCGCATGTCCGAACTGGTGCGGGGCTGTTTTGCCTCTGGCGCGCGGGTCACGCTGGGCGATGGCAGGCTCTGCCCGGTCGAGGCGCTGCGCATCGGTCAGACCATCCGCACCCGCGATCACGGGCCGCAACCGCTGCGCTGGATCGGGCGGGTCACAGCGCGCGCCCATGGCAGTTTCGCACCGGTGACATTCCCGGCGGGCAGTCTGGGCAATCTGGGCGCGCTGAGCGTGGGGCCACTGCAGCGCATCTTCCTGTATCAGCGCGGCGAGGAACGGCTGGGCACGCAGGCCGAAGTTCTGGTGCAGGCGCAGTATCTGGTGGACGGGCGGCGCGTGCTGCAGCGCGATACCGGCTATGTCGATTATTACAGTCTGGTCTTTGACCAGCATCAGATCATCTATGTTGAGGGCATTCCCGTCGAGAGCATGTTGGTATCGCGCGCCACGATGGACCGGCTTCCCGCGACGCTGGCCGAGGATCTGGCAGAGCGTTTCCCGCATCTCAACCAGCACGCCCATTTCGCACAGGACATCCCGCAAGAGCGGCTGACCGAGGATCATCGCGCCGCAATCCTGCGCGACAAACAAAAGTGACGCCGTGGTCATGATCTGCTATGGCTCTGATGCTGCCCTGCTGTCTTTTCGGAAAGTCTGGCCTTGTATTCGCTGCACACGATCCTTGCTGCAACTGATCTGAGCCGCCGTTCTGCGGCCGTGCTGCCACGCGCCGCAAGGCTGGCGCAGGCGCATGGGGCGCGGCTGATCATCGCCCATGCCATTGAGCCGCGCGTGCAGGCGGTCAAGCGCTTCCGGCTGGCCGTCACCAAGACCCCACTGCCAAAGGCCGAGGCCGAAATTGCGAAGCTGCGCGCGGAATTCCCCGATATCGTGATCGAGGCGCATATCGCGACCGAAGCACCCGCCGATCTGGTCCAGAGGCTGGCGACAGAGCATCAGGCCGATCTGATCGTGCTGGGCCTGCATCTGCCGCGCCGCGTGCTCGAAACCCTGCGCCTGACCAATCTGGAACGCATCGCCCAGTCGGTCACCTGCCCGGTGCTGATCGCGCAGAACCGCTCCGCCGCGCCTTATCGCAAGGTGCTGGGCGCAATCACCTTCGGCCCGGCCTCGGCGCGGGCGCTGCGTGTGGCGGACCGGATCGCCCCCGAGGCCGAGCTGCACGCCATACATGCGCTGCAATTGCCGTTCAGCAAGAAACTGCCCAATGCCGATCTGATGACCAGCCCCGAGATGACCGAGGCCGAATTGCTGCGCAAGGCCTTCCTTGATTTCGAAACCCTGCCCGCCCGACTGATCACGCCCGAGATCATCCCCGGCGGTGTGCATGAGGTGCTGGGCTTTCGCATCGAAGAACTGAAACCCGATCTGGTCGTCATCGGCAGCCATTCCGGTCGCAGCCGCACGAAACTGGGCAATTACACCCGCGATCTGATGCGCGCGCCGCCCACGGATATGCTGATCGCCAAGCCCGCATAGGGTTGCAGGGCGCGCATGACAGGATTGCGGAAAAACTCTCGCAACCTGCCGGCTTTTGCGTTAAGAGATGGTTTAATGTTGAACTATCGTTTTCAGGGGAGGAGGCGCCACTCATGGCCGTGAAAAAACCCGCAGCGAAATCAAACGTTTCAGCCGAGGAATTGCTTGGCTATTACCGCGACATGCTGCTGATCCGTCGATTCGAGGAAAAAGCAGGCCAGCTTTATGGCATGGGTCTGATCGGCGGGTTCTGCCATCTTTATATCGGTCAGGAAGCTGTTGTCGTGGGGCTTGAAGCTGCTGCCAAGGACGGCGACAAGCGCATCACCTCTTACCGCGACCATGGCCATATGCTGGCCTGCGGCATGGACCCGAAGGGCGTCATGGCCGAGCTGACCGGGCGCGAGGGTGGCTATTCCAAGGGCAAGGGCGGCTCGATGCATATGTTCTCGAAAGAGAAGCATTTTTATGGCGGCCATGGCATTGTCGGCGCGCAGGTGCCGCTGGGCGCGGGTCTGGCGTTCAGCGACAAATACAAGGGCAATGACAACGTCACCTTCACCTATTTCGGCGATGGTGCCGCCAATCAGGGCCAGGTCTATGAGACCTATAACATGGCGATGCTCTGGGATCTGCCTGTGGTTTTCGTTATCGAGAACAACAAATACGCCATGGGGACAAGCGTGCAGCGCGCGACCCGCTCGCCATCGCTCTGGGAACGCGGCGCGGCTTACGGGATCAAGGGCGAGGAAGTGGACGGCATGGATGTGCTCGCGGTCAAGGCGGCTGGTGAAAAGGCCGTGGCCCACTGCCGCGCGGGCAAGGGTCCGTATATCCTTGAAGTCATGACCTATCGTTACCGCGGCCATTCCATGTCGGACCCGGCGAAATACCGCACCCGTGATGAAGTGCAGAAGATGCGTTCAGAGCGCGACGCCATCGAGCATGTGCGCGAGTTGTTGCTGCAGGGCAAACATGCGTCCGAGGATGATCTGAAAAACATCGACAAGGAAATCAAGGCTGTCGTGAACGAGGCCGCCGATTTCTCGAAAGAGAGCCCCGAGCCTGCGCTCGAGGAACTCTGGACGGATATTTACGCATAAGGCGCTGGGAGGAAAACAGAAATGGCAACCGAAGTATTGATGCCCGCCCTCTCGCCCACGATGGAAGAAGGCACATTGGCCAAATGGCTGGTCAAGGAAGGCGATACTGTCGCCTCTGGGGACATTCTGGCCGAGATCGAGACCGACAAGGCCACGATGGAATTCGAGGCTGTGGATGAAGGCGTGATTGGCAAGATCCTGATCGAGGCTGGCACCGAGGGCGTGAAAGTGAACACGCCGATTGCTGTGCTGGTCGCCGAAGGTGAGGAAGTGCCCGCAGAAGGGGCCAAGGCGGAAACTGCGCCTGCTCCTGCCGCACTGAATGACAGCGAAGGCAAGGTTGCGGCCCCCGCGAGCGCCGCCCCGGCCCCGGCCGCGCCCAAAGCCGACACCTCGCCCGACTGGCCCGAAGGCACGACCATGAAGACCCAGACAGTGCGCGAGGCCCTGCGTGATGCGATGGCCGAAGAGATGCGCTCGAGTGACGAAGTGTTCGTCATGGGCGAAGAAGTCGCCGAATATCAGGGTGCCTACAAGATCACCCAGGGGCTGCTGGATGAATTCGGCGCGCGCCGCGTGATCGACACGCCCATCACCGAGCATGGTTTCGCGGGTATCGGTGTCGGCGCGGCCTTTGGCGGTCTGCGCCCGATTGTCGAATTCATGACCTTCAACTTCGCGATGCAGGCGATTGACCATATCATCAACTCGGCGGCCAAGACGCTCTATATGTCCGGCGGGCAGATGGGGTGCCCGATCGTGTTCCGTGGCCCCAACGGGGCGGCGGCGCGTGTGGGCGCACAGCACAGCCAGTGTTATGCCGCGTGGTATGCGCAAATTCCCGGTCTGAAAGTCGTCATGCCCTATTCGGCAGCCGATGCGAAGGGCCTGTTGAAAACCGCGATCCGCGACCCGAACCCGGTGATCTTTCTGGAGAACGAAATCCTCTATGGCCGCAGTTTCGAAGTGCCTGCGCTTGATGATTTCACCATTCCTTTCGGCAAGGCCAAGATCTGGCGCGAGGGCTCGGACGTCACCATCGTCAGCTTCGGCATCGGCATGACCTATGCGCTGGAAGCGGCAGAACGTCTGGCCAAAGACGGGATCAGCGCCGAGGTGATCGACCTGCGCACGATCCGGCCCATGGATACGGATGCCATTCTCGCCTCGGTGATGAAAACCAACCGTCTGATCACGGTCGAGGAAGGCTTCCCGCAAGGCTCGGTCGGCAATTACATCACCTCTGTCGTGATGGAGCAGGCGTTTGACTATCTGGATGCGCCGGTGATCAATCTGGCGGGCAAGGATGTGCCGATGCCCTATGCGGCCAATCTTGAGAAACTTGCGCTGGTGACGACCGATGAAGTGGTCGAAGCCGCCCGCAAAGTCACCTATCGCTGAGGGAGCGCAGAGAAGATGCCAACAGAAATTCTGATGCCCGCCCTGTCGCCCACGATGGAAGAGGGCACACTCGCGAAATGGCTGGTCAAGGAAGGCGACAGCGTTGCCTCCGGCGACATTCTGGCCGAGATCGAGACCGACAAGGCCACGATGGAGTTTGAAGCCGTCGATGAAGGTGTCATCGGCAAGATCCTGATCGAGGCGGGCACCGATGGGGTGAAGGTCAACACCCCCATCGCCGTGCTGCTGGGGGAAGATGAAAGCGCCGATGATATCGGCACCTCCGCTGCGGCAGCGCCGGAGGCGAAAGCCGACACGGGCGCGAAGGCGGCCCCCGAAGGGGGCTCCGCCGCGCCCGTCACCCCGGCCCCGGCCAGCGCGCCGCGCGCGGATGGCACGCGCATCTTTGCCTCGCCGCTTGCACGCCGCATCGCTGCTGAAAAGGGCCTTGATCTTAGCCAGATCAAGGGTTCCGGCCCGCATGGCCGGATCGTCAAGGCCGATGTGAGCGACGCCAAACCTGCTGCGGCCCCTGCCCCGGCGGCAGCCGCTGCCCCGGCGGCGGCAGCGCCTGCGAAAGCGGCGATGGCCTCTGGCCCGAGCGCGGATCAGGTCGCGCGCATGTATGAGGGCCGCGATTACGCGGAAGTGGCGCTTGACGGGATGCGCAAGACTGTCGCTGCGCGCCTGACCGAGGCCAAGCAGACCATCCCGCATTTCTACCTGCGCCGCGAGGTGCAGCTTGATGCGCTGATGGCCTTCCGCGCGGATCTGAACAAGCAGCTTGAAGCGCGCGGCGTGAAGCTGTCGGTCAATGACTTCATCATCAAGGCCAGTGCCATGGCGCTGCAGGCCGTGCCCGGCTGCAATGCGGTCTGGGCCGGGGACCGGATGCTGCAGATGAAAGCGTCCGATGTCGCAGTCGCGGTCGCGGTCGAGGGCGGGCTGTTCACGCCGGTCCTCAAAGACGCGCATCTGAAATCGCTTTCGGCGCTGTCTGCCGAGATGAAGGATCTGGCAGGGCGTGCGCGCAACAAGAAGCTCGCGCCGCATGAATATATCGGCGGGTCGATGGCGATTTCCAATCTTGGCATGTTCGGGATCGAGAATTTCGATGCGGTGATCAACCCGCCGCATGGCTCGATCCTGGCGGTCGGTGCAGGGATCAGGAAACCTGTTGTCGGCAAGGATGGTGAGCTGAAAGTCGCCACGGTCATGTCGATGACGCTCTCGGTGGATCACCGGGTCATTGACGGGGCGCTGGGGGCCGAGTTCCTGCGCGAAGTCGTCAGCCTGCTGGAAAACCCGGTCACGATGCTGGCGTGACATGTGAAAAAAGGGTGCGTGGCAGACCACGCACCCTACCCCAGCCGCGCGTGTAAGGTGCGTGGTTCACCACGCACCTCGCTTCAGGCCGGAGCGCTGCCCCCGAAGAGCTGATCCATCGTCAGCGATGGCTGCGCACAGCCCGCCTCGCCGACAATCCGTGCCGGGATCCCTGCCACCGTCTTGCGCGCCGGAACGTCTTCCAGCACCACTGACCCTGCAGCGATCCGGGCGCAATCGCCCACGCGGATATTGCCCAGCACCTTGGCCCCGGCCCCGATCAGCACCCCGTCGCCGATCTTGGGGTGACGATCGCCATCTTCCTTGCCGGTCCCGCCCAGCGTCACCGAATGCAGCATCGAGACATTGTCACCGACCACCGCTGTTTCCCCGATCACGATGGAATGGGCGTGATCGATCATGATCCCCCGGCCGATCCGGGCACCCGGATGGATATCGACCCCGAAACATTCCGAAACACGCATCTGGATCATGCTGGCGAAATGCGCCCGGCCCTGGCGCGACAGCCAATGCGCGATACGGTAAGCCTGCACCGCCTGAAACCCCTTGAAATAGAGCATCGGTTTCAGGAACCGGTTGCAGGCCGGGTCGCGCTCATAGGTGGCCACGATATCAGCGCGCGCGGCCTCGCCCAGTCCCGGATCGTCGGCATGGGCTTCATCCATGATCTCGCGCAGGATCTGTTCGGACAATTCCGCCGAGGCCAGTTTCTGCGACAGCCGGAAGGCCAGCGCCTGCTCGAAACTGCGGTGATGCAGGATCGAGGAATGGAACATGCCGCCCAGCAGCGGCTCATCGGTGACGGCCTCCTGTGCTTCGCGCCGGATCGCTTCCCAGACCGGATCCAGCCGCGCGACACGGGATTTGCCAGAGGGGGATGGCTCGTTGCGGGTAGGCATGGCGGTCCTTCCTTTGCCGTCTGTCGCGCGGGTCGCACCCGAAGCGCTGTCATCGAAGATGTAGCAGGAGATAATCCCTCCTGACAATGATGCAACATCCTGCCTTGTGTTTTCTGATCACCGCGCAGGATTTGCCAGCAGCTGCAGCGCGCGCAGCCGCGCAGGCGGGATCGCGGTCACATCGACAGCCGTGAAGACATGCAGCGTATCCAGTTCGCTATCTATGACGGCGTGATCCGACACCCAGCCCCCCAGCCCGAGATAGAGCCGCAACAGCGCAGGCACCTGCCGCAACCCGGTCGTGGACGTGCCGGATACCGGCGCAGGCAGCGCCATGACCTGCCCGCTCCCGCGTCCGGGGCGCAGATGCTCAGGCCCTGTATGATGCGCTGCCAGATAGGCCAGCGCGCTGGCATGGCGCTCCGGCTCCGCCTTGCGAAACGAGGCGCAGCCGATCAGCATCTCGGCGCGCGCCTCCTGCGCCAGCCGCGTAAGCCCTGCCAGAAGCGCACGCAGCAGATCCGGATCATGCACATGCGCGGCATCAATGCAGATGCGACCGATTTCCATGCAGCGCAGCCCGGTCGCCGCCAGATGCGCCAGATCATAGAATTGCGCTGAATAACTGCCGGACAGCCCCTCGGACCCTTGCAGGACACGCAGACGCGCTGTGGCCAGCGCCTGCCGCGCCTCGGCCCTGCGGATCAGAAGATGCAGGCAGAGCGGATCGAAGCGATCCAGATCGCCGCCGGCTTTCTGCCCGCGGAAACGCATGTCGCGCAGCCCCTGCACCGCGTCCATATCCGCCGCACTCTGCACAAGGCCGATCTGCAACCTGCCGATTGCCATGCCCCAGCCCTGCGGATCGACCCAGCTCTGCGCTGCGCATTCCCGGACAGAACGCCCTTCCGGCTGGTCGCGCTGCGTCCCCTGGCCCTCGCCTGGCAGAGATCCCGCAGGTTCCAAGACGCGGCCTAACTGCCCCCGATCATCTGCGCGGGGTTGAACTGGCCGAAATTCGACAGCAGCTGGCGCAGCAGCGTGGTGCCGGTCGGGCCGGTCGAGGTGACCCGGCGCGACAGGGTGACGACCTCGCCATCCTCGAGCCCGAATCGTTCGATATTCGACACGCGGTCATTTCCGTCAAAGCTGATCGTGACCACTTCGCGACTGACCTCGACCGGCTTGCGCCAGCCCTCCTGGACCCAGTCGCTCTGGACATAATACCAGCCCGACCCCTCCATCACTCCGGTCATGCCGGGACGACCGATCTTCTGGGCCACGGTTTCGCGCGTGTCGCGCCCGACCTCGATTTCGCTGAGCAGCATGTCATCGGGCGCATAACCATGAAACCGCTGGATCGGGCTACAGGACGACAAGGCCAGCACAAGCGCTGTAACGATCCAGAGCGGAAAATGTTTCATCTTGTCTGCGCGCCCCTGACTAGACTGGTTTTCACTGATCCGACCCGATGCAACGCAATGCCTTTTGACCGGACAGGCCGTCAATTCCCGTAAGGGATACAGAAGGACGCAGGGCACTTCAAGAATGGAACGCGGCAGGCTATAGCTTTGTCACATCCTTGCCAGAAACCCGAGAGCCCGCCCTGTGCCCGACACATCTGCTGCCCCCCGCCTGATCGCCCCGCTGCGCGTGAGCCGTCTGGCGGCGCGCAAACCCAACCAGATCGCGCTCGCGCCCGATGCTGCTGCCTGTGCGGCGATTGCCAATTATCTGGGGATCACCGCGCTGCGCAAGTTCCGCTTCACCGGCGTGTTGCGCCCCGAAGGCCGCAGTGACTGGCAGCTGCGCGCCGATCTGGGCGCGACCGTGGTGCAGGACTGCGCGGTCACGCTGGCCCCGGTCACCACGCGCATCGACGAGCAGGTCACCCGCCGCTTTCTGGCCGATATGCCGCAGCCCGAGGGGCTGGAGGTGGAGATGCCCGAAGATGACACGGCCGAACCGCTTGGCGCGGAAATCGACATCTCGGCCCTGGCCATCGAGGCGCTGGCGCTGGCGCTGCCCGCCTTTCCGCGCGCACCGGGCGCGGAACTCTCGCCCTCGGGCCAGGTCGCGCACGCGCCCGAAGGCGCAACCCCGCTGCCCGAGTCGCCGCCCAAACCTTTTGCCGCGCTGGAAGCGCTCAAATCGACACTGGAACAGGGCAGCAAACCCCCTCGGGACAATGAGGATTGATCCTTGCACTGACAGGAAAAATCACTATTTTATGCCGCTCGTGAATTGAGGGCTTGGAAGCGCTGCGCAATCCGTGTATTCCGCGCCGAAATCGCAACCATCCGCTATCGCATCGGGACAACCCGGAAACGGGCGACGTGCCGGATGCCCTGACAACAGAGGTTTGACATGGCTGTTCAACAGAACCGCGTGACCCGCTCCCGCCGTAACATGCGTCGCGCGCATGATGCACTGGTTGCGGCCAATCCCAATGAATGCACCAATTGCGGCGAGCTGAAGCGCCCGCATCACGTCTGCCCCTCCTGCGGGCATTACGGGGATCGCGAGGTCATCGCCCAGACCGGCACTGTCGATCTGGAAGACGACGCGGCATAAGGCGCGTGTGCCCTTTGCACAGGGTCGCTCCTGAGACGCGCCGCGCGGCATGACGCAAGCAATTCCCAGCCGGATCACGATTTCCGTTGACGCGATGGGGGGCGATCAAGGCCCCTCTGCTGTCGTCGATGGCTGTGCCCAATCCGCGGCCCGCAATGACGCGATCGGCTTTCTTCTGCATGGCGATTCCGCCGTGCTTGAACCGCTGGTCCAGCGGCATCCGGGTCTTGTCGCGATCACCAGCATCCGGCACAGCCCCGATGTGGTGCGCATGGATGACAAGCCCAGCCAGGTCATGCGGCGCGGGCGCGAGACCTCGATGTGGTCGGCGCTGACAGCACTGCGCGAAGGCGAGGCCCGCGCGGCTGTGTCCTGCGGGAATACCGGCGCGCTGATGGCGGTGGCGATGCTGCGCCTGCGCAAGCTGCATGGGGTGCATCGTCCGGCGATTGCCTGCCTCTGGCCCTCGCGCGGCGAAAGCGGTTTCAACACGATGCTGGATGTCGGCGCGGATGTGCGGGCAGATGAGGAATCGCTGTTGCAATATGCGCTGATGGGGGCTGCCTATTACCGCAATGCGTTTGATGCGCCACGCCCGCGTGTCGGTCTGCTGAATGTCGGCACCGAGGAACACAAGGGCCGCGCCGAGATCAAGGAAGCGGCCCAGCTGATCGC
>SKRP01000103.1 GCA_007118445.1 Natronohydrobacter sp. | reverse complement strand
TTCGAGCAATCGGCAGGCTTCCTGCGCCTGCGCGACAGTGCCGAGCCGCTGGATGCCACCGCCGTCCATCCCGAAGCCTATGGTCTGGCGCGCCGCATCGTCGGGGCCAGCGGCAGCGATATCCGCGCGATCATGGGCAGCCCGGATGCCCTGCGCGGGCTGCGCGCGCAGGATTTCGTCGATGACACATTCGGCCTGCCGACTGTGCGCGATATTCTGGCGGAACTGGAAAAACCGGGCCGCGACCCGCGCCCGGCCTTTGTCACCGCGCGTTTTGCCGAAGGCGTGAATGAAATCACCGATCTGCGCGTCGGAATGCGGCTGGAAGGCACTGTCACCAATGTCGCCGCTTTCGGGGCCTTTGTCGATATCGGGGTGCATCAGGACGGGCTGGTCCATGTCAGCCAGCTGGCCGACCGCTTCGTGAAGGACCCGCATGAGGTAGTGAAAACCGGCGATGTGGTGACAGTGCGCGTGACCGAAATCGATGTGGCGCGCAAACGGATCGGGCTGTCGATGCGCAAATCCTCGGAAGGGGGCGCTGCGCAACGCGACAATTCGGGCCAGTCGGCAAGGGGAAAGCCCGCCCCCGGCAGGCCGCCGCATACCGGCAAGGCCGCAAAACCACGCGACAAGGCACCCGCCGCGCAAGGCGCGCTCGGGGCGGCGCTGCAGGATGCCATGCGCCGCAAGTCCTGAGCGGGGCCGTGTCCGGCCTTCAGCCCGGCCGCCTTTGATGCGGGCAATGTTGCCGCAACGCGGCTTCCAGCGCGGCGCGGCGCACGGGTTTGGCGATGACATCATCGAACCCTTCTGCCCGATATTGTGCGATCTGTTCGCACATGACATTGGCGGTGACCGCAATCGCGACGGGCAAGCGACGCCCGGTCGCCTGACAGTCGCCCCGGATCCGGGCCAGCGCCTCGATCCCGCCCATGACCGGCATCGAGACATCCAGCAACAGCAGATCGAAATCCTGCGCCTGCCACAGGGCACAGGCATCCGCACCGTTGCGCGCAACGGCCAGTTTCGCGCCCAGCTTGCCCAGCATGGCGGTCAGGATCATGCAATTGGCCTCATTGTCATCGGCGATCAGGATCCGGCAGCCCTGCAGCCTGGCCGACGGATCGGGACCAGGTGAGACATCTGCCAGTGCCGATCGCGGATCAGCCCCGGTCTCAGCCCCTTTCTCGGGCAGGTTCAGGCGCAGCAAGGCAGAGGTGCCGCTGTCAGGGGCGCTTTCCACCTGCAGCTCCCCTTGCATCAGATCGACCAGACGGCGCACAATGGACATGCCCAGCCCGGTTCCGCCGAATTGTCGCGTTGTCCCGGCCTCGGCCTGCTCGAAAGGCTCGCAGATCCGCTGGCGCTGCGCTTCGGTCATTCCGATTCCGGTATCCTTTATCCGAAATTCGACATGATTCTTGCCGCAGCTTCGCGCGGTCAGCTGCACCGAGCCCAGATTGGTGAATTTCACGGCATTGCCCAGCACATTATGCAGGATCTGGCCCAGGCGGGTTTCGTCACCAAGGCGCAGCCGGGCCAGGTCTGCATCGACATGCGCGCAGAAACAGAGCCCTTTCGCGCGCGCATTCGCACCATAGAGTGTCTCAACCCGTTTGAGCAGTGCCGTCAGATCGAAAGGACGCTGCTCCAGCATCATCTTGCCCGATTCGACACGGGCCAGATCCAGAATATCATTCAGCAGCGACAACAGGCCCCATCCGGATTCGCGAATTGTATCGAGCATGGTGCGTTGCTGTGCGGTCAGCGTGGTTTCCGCCAGAAGATCGGCCATGCCCAGGACCCCGTTCAGCGGCGTGCGGATTTCATGGCTCATATTTGACAGGAACTCGGACTTGGCCTGCGAGGCGGCCTCTGCGCGTGCGCGGGCCTGATGCAGCTCGGTTACATCGACCCGCAGCCCGACCCGGCCACCATCGCTTGTCCGGCTTTCAAAAATCCGCAGAACCCGGCCATCTGACAGGCGCTGTTCAGTCACACCCTCACATTCAAGATGCTGTCGCAGCCGTTCCGCGATCCACTCTTCCTCGCGCCCGACGGCACCTGCCACCTCCCCTGCAGCGAGAGATGCGCGCAGACATTGCTCAAACGTCATGCCCGGCGCAAGATGGGCCTGCGCGCTGGGATACTGCGCGCTCAGGCGACTGTTATACATGATCAGACGGTCCTCGGCATCGAAGAGCAGAAACCCGTCCTGCAAGGCCTCGATCGCGCTGGTCAGCCGGTCGCGGGCGCGGCGGGCCTCGGCTTCGGCCTGTTCGGCGCGGTGGCGGCTTTCAACCTGTTCGGTCACGTCAATCCGCAACCCCACCCGTCCGCCATCCGAAGTCGGTGTCTCGTATATCCGCAGCACGCGCCCGTCAGCAAGGCGCTGCTCAATGGCCCCCGAAGCGCCGCGATGCTGGTTCAGCCGCTCTGCAAGCCAGGCGTCCTCGCGCCCGATGGCATCGGCGATTTCACCCTCGGCCACACTCTTGCGCAGAATCGTCTCGAAAGTGACGCCGGGCTGCATGACCGGCGCAGTCAGAGGATAGATGTCGCGATAGCGCTGGTTGCACAGCACCAGCCGGTCATCGGCGTCAAACAGCACGAACCCGTCCTGCAGCGCATCAATGGCCGCACCCAGACGCTCGCGCGCCTTGAGCGCTTCGGTTTCAGCATGTTCGGCCCGGTTGCGGCTGTCGATCAGTTTGGTGATGTCGATGCGCAGGCCGACGCGTCCGCCTTCGGGGGTCCGCCTTTCGACGATACGGATCCAGCGCCCGTCAGCAAAGGCGACTTCCAGTTCATGCCCTTCGGGTGGGGGCAGGGCGAGATTCTGCGCGAGCCAGTCCTCTTCGCGCCCCAGCGCTTCGGGAAACAGGTTACAGGCCAGCCCCGCGCGCAGAATATCCTCGAACGGGGTGCCCGGTGTGATCAGCGCGCGGATCGGATCATGCAGATCGCGGTAGCGTTCATTCGACAGGATCACCCGGTCCTCTGCGTCAAACAGAACGAAGCCATCTTCCAGCGCTTCAATTGCCGCTGTCAGGCGGGTATGAGCGCGATCTGCATCCGCTTCCGCACGCTCTGTGCGCTGCAGGTTGCGCATCTGTTCGGTAATGTCGAAATGCAGCGCGACGCGCCCGCCTGCAGGATCAGGCCATTCCAATATGCGGATCCAGCGGCCCCCGGCGAGCGCCATCTGATAATCGCTGCCAGCGGCGGTCAGGCGCTGCAGGCGTTGCGCAAGCCACGCCTCTTCGCGACCATCGGCATGGACAAACAGGCCGATCTCGAGGCCAGCGCGAAGCAGCTCTGCCAGCTTCACACCCGGTTGCATGCGTGCGCGCAGCGGCGCATAGAGTTCGCGCAGACCGCTATTGCAGCGCAGCAGGCGGTCCTGTGGGTCGAATACTGCGAACCCATAGGGAAAGCTCTCCAGCGCCTGTTCCAGCGTCGCGCCGGTCTGCGGGTTGTCGCGGGCTGTGCAGAAGATCGTGCCGGTATCGCCGATCCGGGAAAACCGCCATTCAGCCGCCTTCCAGTTGCCTGTGACATCGCGGAATGCCGCGTTGATGGGTTTGGGTTCCGCGGCAGGGCGCAGGTTCTCAAGCTCTGCCACCAGTGGCGCGCGGTCTTCAGGCCGTAGCAGATGGCTGAACGGACGACCAAACAAAACGTCCTGATCCAACCCGGACCACTGTATCAGGGCCGGATTCACATGGGTTATCCGTTTCTCAGCATCCAGAATGCAGCAGGGATCGGGCAATACATCGAACAGGTCCTGCGAAGGGTCAGGCACGGCATGTTGCGATGCGCCGGACTTCACATCATACTCCTCAGTTTTCATCAAAGGTTGCACGACCATTTATACGATGAAAGTGAAATCAATCCTAACAGCTATGGTATCGACAGTCGTCCGAAGGTCAGTCCGAGACATGCCGACGGCTGATCGGTTCTGCACCAGACCGCAGCGTCAGCTGCATATGACGGCGCGGGCTCTGGGCAACGAGCTGACCTTTCGAGATCACCGCCAGCCGGTCTGCGCGCAACCGCAGGGCCTCGACCGGGTGGGCCGCATCCAGCACCACTATTGATGCCAGACAGCCCGGCGCGATCCCGTAATCCGGCAGCCCCATGATCCGGGCATTCTGCGACGTCACCATGTCGAAGCAGGCCCGCATCTCGTCGGGATGGGTCATCTGCGCGAGATGCAACCCCATGAAGGCCACATCCAGCATATCGGCCGTCCCTAACGGATACCACGGATCAAGGACGCAATCCTGCCCCCAGCCAACTGTCACCCCGGCGGCGCGCAATTCCTTGACCCGCGTCAAGCCGCGCCGCTTGGGGAATGTGTCATGGCGGCCTTGAACGACGATATTGATCAGCGGGTTGGGCAGGGCCGCGACCTGCGCTTCCGCGATCAGGGGTATCAGCTTGGACACATAGTAATTGTCCATCGAATGCATCGAGGTCAGATGCGAGCCGGTCGCGCGCCCCTGAAGCCCGTGGCGGATCACCTCAGCGGCAAGCGTTTCGATATGGCGCGACATCGGATCGTCGGTTTCATCGCAATGCAGATCAATCGGCAAGCCGCGTTCAGCGGCGATCCGGCACAGTTCCTGCACAGATGCGCGTCCGTCCTCCATGGTCCGCTCGAAATGCGGGATGCCGCCAACCACATCGACCCCCATATCCAGCGCGCGCAGGGTCTGCGTCTGCGCCTGCGGGTCGCGGTAAAGCCCGTCTTGAGGGAAGGCCACAAGCTGCAGATCCAGATAGGGCCGCACGCTCTCGCGCACATCCAACAGCGCCTGCACGCCTTTCAGGTCAGGATCGCAGGTATCGACATGGGTGCGGATCGCCAGCAGACCCATGCTCATGGCCCAATCACAATAATCGAGCGCACGCGCTTTCATCTCGTCGATGGTGGCGATCGTCTTCAACTCGCCCCACAGCTCGATCCCTTCCAGAAGCGTCCCTGACTGGTTGATACGCGGCGTGCCATAGCTCAGCGTCGCGTCCATGTGGAAATGCGGATCGACAAAGGGCGGGCTGACCAGATCGCCCGTCGCGTCGATCACCTGCCCGGCCTCGGCCCCGTCCAGCCGGTCCACGGCGACAATCCGGTCGCCCCTGATCCCGATATCGGCCACGCGCCCATCAGGCAAAGTGCCGCCCTTCACGATCAGATCGAACATCAGCGCTCTCCTTTATTGAATGGCACCATCAGCGCAGCCGGCACCGAGGCACGGCGCGACATGATCACCAGCGCCAGAATGGACAGGACAAACGGCATCATCAGGAAAATCTGATAGGGCACATCCGCGCCGATGCTGGTCTGTTGCAACCGGATTTGCAGCGCGTCGAACATGCCGAACAGGACGGCCCCCAGCAGCGCCTTGCCCGGCATCCAGGCCCCGAACACCACCAGCGCGATGCAGATCCAGCCGCGCCCGTTGACCATCTCGAAGAAAAACGAATTGAAGGCCGACATGGTCAGGAACGCGCCCCCCACCGCCATCAGTCCCGACCCGACCATCACAGCGCCCATGCGCAGCGCCGTCACCGACAGCCCCTGCGCCGCCACTGCCGCCGGGTTTTCCCCTGCCGCCCGCAATGCCAACCCCAAGGGCGTGCGGAACAGCACGAAAGACACGACCCCCACCAGAACAAAGGCCAGATAGGTCAGCGGCGTCTGATGGAACAGCGCAGGCCCAATCAGCGGAATATCCGACAGGATCGGAATGGGCAGCGGCTGAAACGCCTCGATCCGCGGCGGGGTGGTGACGCGGGGCAGGGCCAGCCGATAGGCAAAATAGGCGCTGGCCGTGGCCAGAAGCGTGATCCCCAGCCCCACGACATGCTGGCTTAGCCCGAATGGCACCGTCAGCGTGCCATGCAGCAACCCGAACAGCATCCCCGCAAGCATGGCCACCAGCACGCCAGTCCATAGGCCCCCGCCAGAATAGACCGTCATCCAACCCGCGAAAGCCCCCACGACCATGATCCCCTCGATCCCGAGGTTCAGCACGCCCGCACGTTCGCAGATCAATTCCCCCATCGTCGCAAAGATCAGCGGCGAGGCGATGCGGATCACTGCCGCCCAAAAGCTCGCCGAGAGGAAGATTTCCAGAACCTCGCCCATATCAGTCCCACCGCACCCTGAAGCGCGTCAGCGCAATGGCCAGTACCATCGTCAGAAGCGCCGTTGCCAGCATGATATTGGCGATATAGGTCGGCACGCCCGCCGCGCGGCTCATGCTATCCGCGCCGACAAAGACGCCTGCCACGAAGATCGCGCTGATCACCACGCCAATCGGGTTCAGAAGCGCCAGCATGGCGACGATGATACCCGTATAGCCAAAGCCCGGCGACAGATCGAGGGACAGGTTTCCGCGCAGACCCGCCACTTCGGAAAACCCGGCCAAGGCGGCCAGCCCGCCCGACAGAAGTGCCGTTTTCAGGATCACCCGCCCCACCGGGATGCCCGCAAACTCTGCCGCCTGCCTGTTCTGCCCCACGGCGCGCATCTCATAGCCCAAGGTCGTGCGCGACTGGATCACCCAGACCACCACAGCCGCGATCAGCGCCAGCGCGAAACCCCAATGCAGACGCAACCCGTCGACAATACGCGGCAAACGCGCCTCTGGCACCAGCCGCGAGGATTGCGGCCAGCCCATGCCCATCGGGTCTTTCAACGGTCCTTCGAGCAGCATGGAAATGAACAGAAGCATGATGAAGTTGAACAGAAGCGTCGTGACGACTTCATCCACGCCCAGCCGCGTTTTCAACAGCGCAGGCCCCAGCAGCACCAACGCCCCCGCCAGCATCGCTGCCCCTGCCATCGCAGGCAACAAAAGCCCCGACGGCCAACCCAACGCGCCCGTGCCCAGCAGAACCGCCATCAGCGCGCCCGCATAAAGCTGCGCCTCTGCCCCGATATTCCACAGCTTCGCGCGAAACGCGACCGCGACCGCCAGCCCGGTGAAAATCAGCGGCGTTGCGCGGTTCAGCGTTTCCAACAGCGCGAATTGCGACCCGGCGGCCCCGCGCAGGATCAGCCCCAGCGTCTGGAACGGATTGGCCCCGGCCAGAAGTGCCAGCGACGATCCGAAAAGCACGGTCAACCCCAGCGCAATCGCCGGAAACCCGATCAGCCGACCAAGCGATGGCCGTGCAATCGCTTCAAGCCGCATCACGCCCCCGATCGAACCCTTCGCCCGCCATCCAGCGCCCCAGTTCCGCAGCACTCATCGTTCCGCGCGCGAAGGCAGGTGACAAACGCCCCTCGGAGATCACATGGATCTGGTCCGAGAGTGTCAGGATTTCATCCAGATCCTCGGAAACCAGCAACACCGCTGCGCCACGACCCCGCGCCGCCAGTAGCTGGTTCTGAACGAAGGTGATCGCGCCAATATCCAGCCCCCGCACCGGCTGATTGGCCAGAATGATCTGCGGGCTGACCTGCATGACGCGGCCCAGGATCAGCTTTTGCATATTCCCGCCCGAGAGTAGCCGGATACGCGTCTCCGGCCCCGGACAGCGCACATCATAGGCGCGGATCACCGATTGCGCGAACTCGCGCGCCGCGCGCCAGTTCAGCCAGCCGCGCCGCGCGAAAGGGGCCGCGCGGTAGCGTTCCAGAATGGCGTTTTCGGTCAGGGTGAAATCGGCAATGGTGCCCGTCTTGTGGCGGTCCTCTGGGATGCGCGCGATCCCGGCCCC
>SKRP01000117.1 GCA_007118445.1 Natronohydrobacter sp. | reverse complement strand
GCCGCCAAAATCAGGCCAAGCGATCCGGCTCAGCCCAGATCCGAGATGTCGAAATACTTCTCGCGGGCCAGCGCGAAGGTCAGATCCGTGTTCTCGGTACGGGTGCGCAGCAGGTTGAGGTTCTGCACGAAGCTCTCGGCCACGGCCTTGGTCTTGGCATCGCCACTGTCGAGGATTTCGACCAGCAATTCCTTCGACGCCGCAGCACCTGCTTCCAGAACGCTCTCGGGCCAGTCCTTGTGGACGATCGTGCCATGGTTCTCGACCATATCGGCCAGCGCGATCGGGTCATTGGCGTAGAATTCCGACGGCACCTGATCATATTCGGCCTGACAGGCATCACGGATGATACCTTGCAGATTGGCAGGCAGCTCCATGAATTTTGCCTTGTCCACCGCAAGTTCTGTCGCCAGGCCCGGTTCGATGAAGGACATGGTGTAGTAATGATTGCGCACCTGATGGAAGCCCAGCGCGCGGTCGTTATAGGGACCGACAAATTCCGCCGCGTCCAGCGCACCAGATTGCAGGGCTGCGAAAATCTCGCCACCTGCCATATTTGTCACCGATGCGCCCATCTTCTGCCAGACCTGACCACCCAGACCCGGCGTGCGGAAACGCAGGCCCTGAATGTCGTCAATGCCCGACAGTTCGTTCTGGAACCAGCCCCCGGCCTGCGTGCCGGTATCGCCCGACAGGAAGCCGACAAGGCCGAAATCGTCATAGATATCGTCCCAAAGCTCCTGACCGCCCAGATAGCGCACCCAGGCCGCCAGTTCGCGCGAGGTCATGCCGAAGGGAACCCCGGTGAAGAAGCCCAGACCCTGCGACTTGTTCAGCCAGTAATAGGCTGCGCCGTGGCTCATCTCGGCCGAGCCGTCGATCACGGCATCGAGCGATTGCAGCGCGGGCACCATCTCGCCTGCGGCAAAGACCTCGATGGTCAGCGCGCCGTCAGCGGCGGCGTTGATGCGGTCGGCCACGCGCTGCGCGCCGGTGCCCAGACCGGGGAAATTGCGCGGCCATGTGGTGACCATGCGCCAAGTGATGCGGCCCTGCGCGATGGCCGGTGCCGCCAGCGTCGACGCCGCAGCAGCTGTGCCCCCGAGTGCCGAGGTTTTCAGAAATGAACGACGATCCATGTAGTCCTCCCATGATTTCTTGGTCTTGACGCGCCAGAGTGACGAGCATTCGTTAAAAACCACAGAACCGGCCCCCTGTGAACAGGGTTTTTGCGGATCATTCCTGAATTTCCCGCGACTGAATGATCCGGCCCTGTCAGTCGCGTCCGCCCGTCAGGGTCTGGCGCGGCAGAACCGCATCGGTGTTGCGCAGGTTGATCCAGTTCGCGGCGAAGATCACGCCCGCCCCCAGAAACACCAGCGGATCAAGCGCTTCGCTGTATAGCCACAGGCCCACCAGCGCGATCAGCGGCAGGCGAAAGAACTCCATCGGCGCGACTGTCGTGGCCGGGGCAAGCGCCAGCGCCGAGCTGAGCGCGAAATGCGCGCTCAGCCCGGTTATCCCGACCAGCACGATCCAGCCCCAGAGCGCAGGCGAGGGCCAGGTAAACCCGCCCCAGAGTGCCAGCATCAGCGCCATTCCCCCCTGGCTGAGCGACATCCAGAACAGCACGCAGATCACACTGTCCTCGCGCATGATCCGCTTGGTCAGGATGATATTGAGCGCAAAGCCCACCGCCGCGCCCAGCGCTGCCAGATGGCCGATGCTGAGCGTCTGCACCCCTGGCTGCGCCACGATCAGCACGCCCGCAAAGCCCAGCACGGCCACCAGAACCCGGATGCGGGTGAACGCTTCGCCCAAGAGCAGCGGCGCAAGCAACGCCACCCAGATCGGCATGGTGAATTCCAGCGCCACAAGCTGCGCCAGCGGGATCAGCATCAGCGCGAAGAACCATAGATTCTGCCCGGCGAAATGCACCATATGGCGCAGTGCGTGCAGCCCTGGCCGTGCCGGGCGCAAACGCAGGGGGCGGCGGTGGGCCAGCACCAGCGCGCAGATCAGCACCAGCCCCACCAGCGAGCGCCAGAACATCAGCTCGAATGTGTTCAACTCGGCCTGCACCGCGCGCCCGGCGATGCTCATTGCGATGAAAGAGGCAATCGCCCCGCTCATCCACAAGGCTGCCTTGATCTGATAACTCATGGTCTCACTGCCGCGCATTGCTCCTGTGCGCGACCTGCCCATATCCGGGCCGGTCCGGTCAAGCACTGATTGCGGATCAGAATTTGCATCGCTCTGTCGGGATATGCAGAAATGGCGCACGCAGAACACGCGCAGAACAGGGGGGCGACGCAGATGAAACTGGGATTTCTGGGCACAGGCACGATTGCCACGGCCGTCATTCGCGGGCTGGCGGGGCAAGGCCATCAGATCCGTGTCTCGCATCGCAGCCGCGCCAATTCCGCGCAGCTTGCTGCTGAGATCCCCGAGGTCAGCGCGGCGGATAATGATGCGGTCGTGGCCGAAAGCGAGTTGGTGTTTCTGGGGCTCATGGCCGCCCGCGCACCCGAGATCCTCGCCCCGCTGCCGTTCCGCGCGGATCAGCGGGTGGTGTCCTTCATGGCCGATATGGGGCTGGAGCAACTGGCCACACTGGTCGCGCCTGCGCGCGCGGCGGCGATCATGCTGCCCTATCCGGCAATTGCGCAAGGCGGCTCGCCGATCCCTGCGCTGGGCGATATCCGCGTGCTGACCCCGCTTTTCACCCCGGCCAACCGGATTTTCCCGATGCAAACACCAGAGCAGCTGGCCGCCTGCCTGAGCGCGCAGGCCGTGCTCTCGCCTGTGGCCCGGCTGGTGGCCGAGGCCGCCGACTGGATGGGGCAGGGGCCCGAGGGCGAGGCATTCCTGCGCATGCTGGTCGCCACCAGCCTGCAGGCGCAGGGCTGCGCTGATCTGCTGGCGGCGCTGAATACCGAAGGCGGCTATAACCAGCGCCTCGCGCAGGATATGGAGCGCCGCGCCATGCCGCAGATGCTGCGCGACGGGCTTGACCGGCTGCAACAGGGCCGGTGACATTGCCCCGGCCGCGTGCGGTGCGGCCATCCGCTCTTGCGCAGACCGCATGCGGATTGTGATTTGATCTCAGGGCGGTCCTGCGCCATAGTCCCGATCAGACAAGGAGCCGCAGGCGATGATCACCCAGCCCACTCTATGCGCGATCCGGTTCGGCGCAGGGCTCAGCCCCGATTTCGCCCCGCCCGAGGATGGCGCGGCGCTTATGGCCAGTATCGCTGCGGAAGCCGCAAGCACGGACTTCCCGGTGACGCCCTGGCCGACCCGTCACCTCCGCGCCCGCGCGCGGCGGGATGCGCGGCGCGGGCTGCGCCCGCGCGACGGCTCGGACCCTGATCCCGAGGCGCGGCAGGATCTGCGCGCGATCAACCGCGCCGATCGCGATGACAGTTTCACCGATCTGGTCGCGATGCTTGCGCGACTGGCCTATGCGCCGGTCGGGTTTCACGCCAGACTGATGCGGTTCTGGAGCAACCATTTCGCCGCTGAAGCCCGTGGCAGCCGCCTGCGCTTCGTGCGCGCGACCTATGGCGATGCTGCGTTGCGGCCCCATCTGATGGGCGATTTCAAGGATCTGCTGCGCGCCGCCGTGTTGCATCCGGTCATGCTGACTTATCTCGACCAGACCCGCTCGATTGGTCCGCTCAGCCGCGCCGGGCGGCGCAATGACCGCGGCCTGAACGAGAATCTGGCACGGGAAATGCTGGAATTGCACACGCTGGGGGCGTCGGGCAGCTATACGCAGGAGGATGTCAGCCAGCTGGCGCGGCTGCTGACCGGCGTGACCTATTCGGTGACCCATGGGTTCCGCTTCCGGTCAAGCATCGCCGAGCCGGGCATTATCGAGATTTTCGGCAAGCGCTATGGCGGTCGTCCGGTGAGGCTGGACCATATCCATGAAGTGCTCGACGATCTGGCCATGCATCCGGACACAGCGGCGCATCTGGCCCGCAGTCTCGCCCGCCATTTCATCGCTGACAGCCCTGATCCGCAGCTGCTCGCGCATATGACCGCGCGTTATCTGGACACGGGCGGGCATCTGCCTGCGCTATACAAGGCCATGCTCGAACATCCCGGCGCATGGCAGCCCCCGCTGGCCAAGACCCGCGCGCCGCTCGAGATGATGGCGGCCAGCCTGCGCGCGCTGGCCCTGCCGCCGCAGCAGCTGACCGGCCTGCGCTCTGGCGAAATCCGCCGCCTGCTCATCGGCCCGCTGCGCGCGATGGGCGAGCCGCATCAGCGCATCCCCAGCCCGGCGGGCTATGGCGAGGACGCGGCCTACTGGATCACGCCGCAAGGACTGGCCGCACGCATCGACTGGGCGATGGGGCTGGCGCAACTGGCACCGGGCGATCGCGACCCGCGCGAATTTGTCGATATCGCGCTGGCTGATGCGGCCAGTGACCCGCTGCGCCGCGCCGCTGCCGGGGCCGAGACCCGTGCGCAGGGGATCGGCATGATCCTCGCCGCGCCTGATTTCAACCGAAGATAGGGGGCACAGATGCGCGACCCGTTCAGCCGCCGCAATTTCCTGGCCCGTAGCTTCGCGCTGGGCTGCTCGGCTGCCGCAAGCCCCTTGCTAACCCCGATCAGCCTTGCAGCGGCACCGGGCGAGAACCGGCTTGTGGTGATCATCCTGCGCGGGGCGATGGACGGGCTCGATCTGCTGCGCCCGGTGGGCGATCCCGATTTCGCCAAGCTGCGGCAGAACCTTGCACCGGGCGGTTTGCCGCTCGACAATTTCTTCGTGCTGCATCCGGCCATGGCGCAGATGCTGCCCTTGTGGCAGGCAGGTGAGCTGGCTTTCGTGCCCGCGACCTCGACCCCGTATCGCGACCGGCGCAGCCATTTCGACGGGCAGGACCATCTGGAAGCGGGCACTGTCGGCACGCTCCCCATCGGGGTGGCGCGCACAGGCTGGCTGAACCGTCTGCTGACGCTCTTGCCCGCTGTGGATGCGCGCACGGCTTTCGCGGTCGGACGCGAGCGTATGCTGATCCTCGAGGGCAGCGCGCCGATGACCCAATGGGAACCGGGCACCGAGCTTGAACTCAGCCCGCAAAGCCGCCTGCTGCTGGAGCATCTCTTTGCCGCCGACCCGCTTTTCGCCGAGGCCGGGATGACCGCGCTCGACATGACCGGCGCCGCGCTGAGCGACCTGGAGGCACTGGAAGATCACGACGATGCCAGCATGATGGCGATGATGGCCGAGGACATGACCCCCTCTGCCGGCGACGGGGATGCGCTGGCCGCCTATGTGGCCGAACAGCTGCGCGGTGCGACCCGGATCGCCAGTTTCTCGCTTTCGGGCTGGGACACGCATCAGAATCAGGCGCGGACCATCACGCCGGCGCTCGAGCGGTTGCAGGCGGCGATCCTGACGCTGAAAGCGGGTCTCGGGCCGGACTGGTCGCGCACCACGGTCATGGCGATGACCGAATTTGGCCGCACGATGCACGAAAATGGCACGCAAGGCACCGATCACGGCACGGGGGGCGCGATGCTGCTGGCAGGCGGCGCGTTGCGCGGGGGGCGGATGTTCGGCGGCTGGCCGGGACTGTCCGAGGCCGATATGTATGCAGGGCGCGACCTGATGCCCACCCGCGATATCCGTGCCTATGCGGGCTGGGCGATGCGCGACCTGTTCGGGCTGCGCAAGTCGGATATCGAGAAAACCGTCTTTCCGGGGCTTGATGCGGGCGACACGCCGCGTCTGATCCTTTAGCCCCGCGCGCATCGCAGATGGGATGATGCGCCGGGCGGCCCTTCACATTGCGCCGCGCGCCGCCTAGACTCGCCCTCCCTCTGCTGATGACAGGCCCTGCCCGTGACCTTTTCCGAAGCGTTTGACGCGGTTGATCCGCTGCTATTCGCGACATTCGCGCTGGCGCTCGTTGCGGTCTTCACGGCCCTGCGCCTGCGTGCAGTCGAGACCGCCCGGCTGCGCGCGCTCCTGCACCAGCGCGAGGCCGAGTTACGCGACGCCTGGGGCCGGGCCACCGGCAATGAGGCGCTGGCGCAGGAGCGCAAATCCGAGATCAACCGGCTGAACGGCGATCTGTCATCCCTGCGTGCAAGGCTCGATGCGGATAGCCAACGCGCCGAAATCGCCGCAAGCCGCATCTCGCGCCTCTCAGCCCAGCTCGAATCCGCCCTGCATGAGGCCGAGGCCACCACCACCCGCCATGCCGAGACCATGGCCGAACTGCGCGCCCAGATCACCCGCCTGCGCGACCAGCTGGACGCGGCGATGCTGGACAAGCAGGAACAGACAGGCATGATCAACCGCCTGCAGGCCGAATTGCGCGCACAAAAAGCCGCGTCAGATGAAAAGATCGAGATCCTTGGCAAGGTCCGCGCCGATATGGAGGCGAAATTTCAGGAACTCGCCCGCGAGGCACTGAAACTGCAGGGCGAGGAATTCTCGAAAGCCAATATCGAACGCCTCAGCGCCACGCTGACGCCGCTGAAAGAGCATGTCGGCCATTTCGAGCGCGAGTTGAAAGCGGTGCATAAAGCGACCGTCGATGACCGCGCGGCCCTCAAGGCCGAAATCCAGCAACTCAGCAAACGCTCCGAAGAGGTCTCGAAAGAAGCCCTCGCGCTCACCCGCGCGCTGAAATCCGACCAGCAGCGGCAGGGGGCCTGGGGCGAAATGGTGCTCGAAGGGATTCTCGAACGCTCTGGCCTGCGCGAGGGCGAGGAATACGAGACCCAGGCCCACCGCACCAGCGACGAGGGCACGCGCCTGCGCCCCGATGTCGTGGTCCGCATCCCCGGCGGCAAATCGCTGGTCATCGACAGCAAAGTGTCGCTTGTCGCCTATACCGATGCGGTGAATGCCGAAACGGATATGGACGCCGAAATCGCCCGCAAACGCCACATCGCGTCCTTGCGCAGTCATATCAATGACTTGTCGGCCAAGCGCTACCAGTTCGCCGAAGCCGCCAGCGTCGATTATGTCATCATGTTCGTGCCCATCGAGGGCGCGCTGTCAGAGGCGCTGCGTCAGGATGGCGCGCTGACCGAATACGCGCTGGAGCGCCAGATCACCATCGCCACCCCCACCACGCTGATGATGGCGCTGCGCACGGTGGCGCATGTCTGGGCGGTCGAACGGCGCAACCAGAATGCCGAGGAAATCGCGAAGCGCGCGGGGCTCCTCTATGACAAGGTGGCGGGGTTTGTCAGCAGCATGGATCAGGTCGGCAGCCGCTTGCGGCAGGCGAGTTCGTCCTATGACGCGGCCATCGGCCAGTTGTCGCGCGGCACTGGCAACCTGCTCTGGCAGGTCGAAACGCTCAAGACGCTGGGGGCCAAGACCAGCAAGAGCTTGCCCATCGAGTTTGATGCGGGGGAGGATGGGGCGGCGCTGGAGGGGCCGGAGGAGTGAGGGTTGGGGGTGGCGGGTTTGCGGGACGGAGCGGACGTATGAAGGTGAGAGAGAAGCCGCGCGGTGCCCGACCGCGGGGGGGCGCTCACTCCGGTCAGGCTGGGCAGTTTATGGTGCGGCATATTCCGACAGTGGGGCAATGCGCAACGGGGGGAAGCGCCCGCCGTCGTGTCGTAGGCACGCCTCCGGCGTGACGGGGCGGTCGGGCGCTGCGCGGCGGCCTGCGGCCTTGATTCCGCGCGAAGAGTCTCCATCCGCGCCATTTGCAGGCGCGCGCGTCAATTCACTGGCCAATCCTTGCGGACATCCGCTATCCAGTGGGCATG
>SKRP01000233.1 GCA_007118445.1 Natronohydrobacter sp. | reverse complement strand
GGCCAGTAGCTTTCGGGCGGAATGATCACGCCCCCTGCCCCTTGCACGGGTTCGGCAATGAAAGCCGCGACATTCTCGGCACCCAATTCGAGGATCTTCTCCTCCAGCTGGCGCGCGCGTGCCAGACCGAATTCTTCAGGGGTCATCGCGCCGCCCTCGCCCCACCAATAGGGCTGGTCGATATGCACGATGCCGGGAATGGGCAGCCCCCCTTGCGCATGCATCGCCGCCATCCCGCCAAGCGAGCCCCCGCCCATGGTCGAGCCATGATAGCCATTCTTCCGCGAGATCACGATATGGCGCTGCGGCTGGCCCTTGAGCGCCCAATACTGGCGCACCATGCGCAGATTGGTGTCATTCGCCTCGGAGCCGGAGCCTGCGAAGAACACATGGTTCAGATCCCCCGGCGCCAGTTCCGCCAGACGCGCCGCGAGTCGCAGCACGGGCACATGGCTGGTCTGGAAAAACGTGTTGTAATAGGGCAGCTCGCGCATCTGCCGCGCCGCCGCCTCGGCCAACTCGTGGCGCCCATAGCCGATATTGACGCACCACAGCCCCGCCATGCCGTCGATCAGCTCCGCGCCATCGCTGTCGGTCAACCGCACCCCGTCCGCGCGCACGATGATCCGCGCGCCCTTCGCGCCCAGAGCGCCATTGGCAGTGAAAGGGTGCATGTGATGGGCCGCATCCAGGGCCTGCAATTCAGCCGTGGGCGCGATATTCGTAAGCGTCATGACGGTCTCCGATCCGGGAAGTTGCGCGCAGCATAGGCAGCGCGCGGTGACCGTCAAGAGAATTTGATCAAATCATGCGTAAAGCCCGGCCTCCAGCCCCGACCGGATATTCGCAACGCCCTGCGCGATGTCATCATTCAGGGCGGCAACCAGAGCACCCTCATCAGCGGCCCCAAGCGCTGCGATCATGCGCTTGTGGTGATCCGCACCGTCCCTGCCCTGTCCCAGACAGACTGCACGCAGCGAGGGGCCGAAACGCAGCCAGAGCGCTGCCGCCACCCCTTCCAGCACCTCTGAGCCCGCCCGCGCATAGAGCGTGAAATGAAACCCGTGATTCTCGCGCAGATAGGCCGGGATATCCGATGCCGCAATCGCCGCATCCAGCCTCAGATCGACGATGCGCAACGCCTCGACCAGGCCCGCATCACCTGCCTGTATGGCCTGCCGCGCCAGCTCCATTTCGATAGCACTGCGCGCATAGGCCAGATCCGCCAGCGCCCGCGCATCGAGCCGCGGCACCGACACGCGCCGGTTGCCCTGCATCACCAGCGCGCGCTCGGCGATCAGCCGCCGGATCGCCTCGCGCACTGGCGTCATCCCGAGGTCCAGCGTGCTGACCAGACCTTCGATCGTCACTGCCGCGCCCGGTGCCAGTTCGCCAAACAGCACCATGTCACGCAACCGCGCGTAAGCAGTTTGATGCGCAGGCACCCGCTCTGTCATCGGACCCCTGATTTCATCTTGCCAAAAATACTCATTTCTCCCTCAGAAGAATGCCTGCAGCCCTGTCTGGGCACGCCCCAGAATGAGCGCATGCACATCATGCGTCCCCTCATAGGTATTCACCGTCTCCAGATTGACCATATGGCGCATGACCTGAAACTCATCCGCGATCCCGTTGCCACCATGCATGTCACGCGCATGGCGCGCGATCTCCAGCGCCTTGCCGCAATTGTTGCGTTTGATGAGCGAGATCATTTCGGGCGCGGCCTCTGCCTGATCCATCAGCCGCCCCACCTGCAGGGCCGCTTGCAGCCCCAGCGTGATTTCGGTCTGCATATCGGCCAGTTTCTTCTGGAAAAGCTGCGTCTGCGCCAGGGGCCGCCCGAATTGCTTGCGGTCCAGCCCGTATTGCCGCGCGGCCTGCCAGCAGAATTCAGCAGCCCCCATCACCCCCCAGGCGATGCCGTAGCGCGCGCGGTTCAGACAGCCGAACGGTCCTTTCAGCCCCTCGACATGGGGCAAAAGCGCCTCTTCGCCGACCTCGACCCCGTCCATGACGATCTCGCCGGTGGTCGAGGCGCGCAAGGAGAGCTTGCCTTCAATCTTCGGCGCGGACAGCCCGGCCATGCCCTTTTCCAGAATGAAGCCGCGGATCTTGCCGCCATGCGCGTCTGACTTCGCCCAGACGACAAAAACATCGGCGAACGGGCTGTTCGAGATCCACATTTTCGATCCCGTCAGCCGGTAGCCCGTCGCGGTTTTCTCGGCGCGGGTTTTCATGCCCGCAGGGTCTGACCCGGCATCGGGTTCGGTCAGCCCGAAACAGCCGATCAACGCGCCCGAACACAGGCCGGGCAGGTATTTTTCGCGCTGTGCTTCGGACCCGTAGGCATAGATCGGATAGATCACCAGCGAGGATTGCACCGACATCATCGACCGATAGCCCGAATCCACCCGCTCGATTTCCCGCGCGATCAGCCCATAGGTGACGTAAGATGCCCCCAGCCCGCCATAGGCTTCAGGCAGGGTGGCGCCCAGAAGCCCCGCCTCGCCCATCAGCGCGAACAGATCCGGGGCTGCGGCCTCTGTGCGGTAGGCCGCCGTCACGCGCGGTTGCAGGACCGTCTGGGCAAATTCATGCGCGGCGTCGCGCAGCATGCGTTCGTCTTCGGACAGTTGCGTTTCCAGCTTCAACGGGTCCGCCCAGAGAAACTGTCCCAGATCCGGGGCGTCCTTGGATTTGAGCGCGGGGCGGTCGAGTGGCATAGCGTATCCTCCATCCGGTCTGCATCTATCCGCGCAGAGTGTAGCAACAACCCGCCGGGTATTGCCAGATGTGATACGCGGCCACGCTGCAGCCTTGCGCGGACAATCCCGGCCTGCAATAACCCCGCCCATGGCCAAAGCCCTGCCCCAATTCACCTGCACCGCCTGCGGTGCGACCCATCGCAAATGGTCGGGTCGTTGCGACGGATGCGGCGCGTGGAACACGATCATCGAGGAAGGGCCACTCTCGGCTGGCCCTGGCACGCGCGTCAGCAAAGGGCGCAGCATCACGCTGAGCACATTGGCGGACCAAGAGGCCCCCCCGCCGCGCAACGGATCCGGGATGGCAGAGCTTGACCGCGTGCTGGGCGGCGGGCTGGTGGCGGCCTCGGCCATTCTGGTGGGCGGGGATCCCGGGATCGGAAAATCGACGCTCTTGCTGCAGGCGGTCGCAAGTTTCGCCCGCAAGGGATTGAAATGCCTCTATATCTCGGGCGAGGAAGCAGCGGCGCAGGTGCGGCTGCGCGCCGCCCGGCTGGGCCTGTCGGACGCGCCTGTGCAGCTTGGCGCGGAAACCAATCTGCGCGATATTCTGTCCACGCTGGATACAGAACGCCCTGATCTGGTGGTGATCGATTCGATCCAGACCATGTGGCTGGACACTGTGGGCAGCGCGCCGGGGTCAGTCAGCCAGGTCCGCGCTTCGGCGCATGAGTTGGTCAGTTTCGCCAAGAAACGCGGCGTCTCGGTCATCATCGTGGGCCATGTCACCAAGGAAGGCCAGATCGCAGGCCCGCGCGTGGTCGAGCATATGGTCGATACAGTGCTCTATTTCGAGGGCGAGCGCGGCCATCAGTTCCGCATCCTGCGCGCGGTCAAGAACCGTTTCGGCCCGGCGGATGAAATCGGCGTCTTCGAAATGACGGGCGCGGGTCTGGCCGAAGTCGCCAACCCCTCGGCGCTGTTTCTGTCAGAACGCGGCACGCCAGCGCCGGGATCGGTGGTCTTTGCAGGCATCGAGGGCACGCGGCCCATGCTGACCGAGATTCAGGCGCTGGTCGCCCCATCGCCACTGGGCACCCCGCGCCGCACAGTGGTCGGGCTTGATTCGGCGCGGCTCTCGACTGTGCTTGCCGTGCTGGAAGCACGCTGCGGCATCCCCTTCGCGGGGATGGATGTGTTCCTGAATGTCGCAGGCGGGATGCGCGTGCATGAACCTGCGGCGGATCTGGCGATTGCCTGCGCGCTTCTGTCCGCGCGCGAGGATCTGGCCTTGCCGCCGGAAACAGTGGTTTTTGGCGAAATCAGCCTGTCGGGCGCTTTGCGGGCCGTGTCGCAGACCGAAAACAGGTTGAAAGAGGCGCAAAAACTTGGTTTTTGCGCAGCACTCGCGCCCTGTCTCGTGAAACCGGCGGCAATAGCGGGAATTGAGTTGAAAGAAATGCCCGATCTGGCACAGGTTGTCGGGCAGGTATTTGGTGCAGGCTGATCACCCGCCTGAAACAGGAGAGCGGCATGGAAGGTTTCAATCTGGTGGATGCGGGCGTTGCGGTGATCATCATCGTCTCGGGCATCCTTGCCTATTCGCGCGGCTTCATGCGCGAAACCCTGGCCATTGCAGGCTGGATCGCCGCTGCTGTGCTGGCCTTCGTGCTGGCCCCTGCTGTGCAACCGCTGGTGCGCGAGCTGCCCTATATCGGCAATTTCCTCGGCGACAGCTGCGAATTGACCGTGATCGCCGCTTTCGCTGTGGTGTTCGCAGTGGTGCTGGTGCTGGCCTCGCTTTTCACACCGCTGTTTTCCAGCCTCATCCGCAATTCGGCGCTGGGCGGGGTCGATCAGGGGGCCGGGTTCCTGTTCGGGATCGCGCGCGGCATCCTGCTGGTGGCGATTGCGCTGATGGTGTTTGACCGCGCGGTCCCGCGCGGCTCGGTCGAGATCGTGGAAAATTCGCGTTCCGCCAGTATTTTCGGCAATTTCTCGGGCAATCTGGATCAGGCCGTGCCCGAAGATGCACCAAACTGGCTTGTCGGCAAATATGAAGAGCTTGTGAGCGCCTGTCGCTGAGCGCAGGGCGTGACAGGCCGCATCCAATCGGGTAGATAGCGGCTAACTGCCCCTGCCATGTGAGTCTGCCATGCTCAGCCACCCTTTCGATGACGACAAACTGCGCGAGGAATGTGGGGTTTTCGGATGTATCGGGGTGGGGGATGCGGCGAATTTTGTGGCGCTTGGCCTGCACGCGCTGCAGCATCGCGGACAAGAAGCCGGTGGCATCATCACCCATCACCCCGAATCGGGCTTTCACTCGGCGCATCGCTTCGGGCTGGTGCGGGATAATTTCACCAAGGCAGGCGTGATCGAGGCGCTGCCGGGATCGATCGGGATCGGGCATGTGCGCTATTCGACCGCCGGGTCGAAGGGGGCCACGCAGATCCGCGACATCCAGCCCTTTTTCGGCGAATTTGCCATGGGTGGTGCTGCGATCGCGCATAATGGCAATATCACCAATGCCGATGCGATCCGGCGCGAATTGATCGAGCGCGGATCCATTTTCCAGTCCAGTTCCGACAGCGAATGTCTGATCCATCTGATGGCGCGCTCGTTCCAGAAAACCATCCCCGAACGCATGAAGGACGCGCTGCGCCGCGCCGAAGGGGCGTTTTCCGTGGTCGCCATGACGCGCACCAAGCTGGTCGGGGTGCGTGACCCTCTGGGCGTGCGCCCGCTGGTGCTGGGCAGTCTGCATGGCGGCTGGGTGCTGGCCTCGGAAACCTGCGCGCTCGACATCATCGGGGCGGATTTCGTGCGCGAGATCGAACCGGGCGAGATGGTGGTGATCGACGCAAAGGGCGTGCAGTCGATGCAGCCTTTCGGGCCGCAGAAATCGCGCTTCTGTATCTTCGAGCATGTCTATTTCTCGCGCCCGGACAGTTTCTATGGTGGCCGGTCGGTCTATGAAACGCGCCGCCAGATCGGTGTGGAACTGGCGCGCGAAGCCCCGGTAGAGGCCGATCTGGTCTGCCCGGTGCCCGATAGCGGCACGCCTGCAGCGATCGGATTCAGTCAGGAATCGGGGATTCCCTTCGCGCTGGGGATCACGCGCAACCAGTATATGGGGCGCACGTTTATCGAGCCGTCGCAGGCGATCCGGTCGATGGGTGTGCGGCTGAAGCTGAATGTCAATCGCGCGCTGATCCGGGGCAAGCGGATCATTCTGGTCGATGATTCGGTCGTGCGCGGCACCACCAGCCAGAAGATCAAGGAAATGATCATCGAGGCCGGCGCGGCAGAGGTGCATTTCCGCATCGCCTCGCCGCCCACAGCATGGCCGTGTTTCTACGGAGTGGACACGCCCGAGCGTGAGAAGCTGCTGGCGGCAAGCATGTCTGAGGACGAGATGCGCGACTATATCGGCGTGGACAGTTTGCGCTTTGTCTCGCTGGATGGGCTCTACCGCGCAGTGGGCGAGGCGCAGGGGCGCGACAAGGACTGCCCACAATATTGCGATGCCTGTTTCTCGGGCGAGTATCCCATCGCGCCCTCGGATATGATGGAACGCGGGTTCGAACCCAAATTCGCAGCAGAATGAGCGCGCGGGTCACGTTCCGCCCGCATCATTTCCTCTGTGCGCTGGGGTTTCAGGGCAAGGGCTATTCGGATCGTTTCACGGCGAATATGGCCGGGATCGTCGCGCAGTTGCGCGGACCGGGTGGGGATGCGATCGAGATCGAAGTCACGTTTCAGGCCGACCATATCTGCGCCCCCTGCCCGCATCGGCGCGGCATGGGCTGCGCAAAATCTGAACAGATCAGCGCTCTGGACACACGCCATGCGGCGGCGTTGGAACTGCGCGACGGGGACTGCCTGAGCTGGGGGGAGGCGCAGGCGCGTATCCGCGCGCATGTGCCCCCCGGCGCGCTGAATGAGCTATGCGCGGGCTGTCAGTGGCTGGCGCTTGGCCTGTGCGAAGCGGGTTTGCGCGATCTGCACGACAGGCGCGCATGAAAAAGGCGGACCCCAAGGCCCGCCTTTAACGAATATTCAGCAGCGTCAGATCACGCCTTGCGGTTTTTCCATGCCGCCCATGCACCAGTCACGATCAAGGCCGCAACTGCCGATTTCACCAGACCGCCCAGTTGGAACGGCGCAGCCCCCGCCATCAGGGCGCCTTGCAGATCAAGCGGCGTGATGAACCACAACCATAGCACACCCGGCACGAACAGCAGCAGCGCCGGGATAAAGGCCGCGAGGAACAACCGCGCGAAACCACGGTCCAGCCCGCGCTCGACCAGATAGCCCGTCAGCGCGGCCATCGCCACAAAGCCGATGAGGAAGCCGCCGGTCGGACCAGCGAGATGCACGATGCCCGCAGCACCACCGGCGAAAAATGGCATCCCCGCCGAGGCCTGAGCCAGATACACCGCGAGCGTGATCCCGGCGAGACGCGCGCCATAGGTCAGGCCGATCAGCGAGATCGCCAGCGTCTGCAGCGTCATCGGCACCGGGAACATCGGCACACTGACTTGTGCTGACATGCCCACCAGCACCGAGCCAAAGACCACCATCGCGATCTTGCGCAGCAGCGTGTCATCTGCGCCTAGCGCGGTCATGAGAGGAGTTTGAGCCATTCCGGACCCCCATTTTGGAACTTTGATACCCGGCCTTTATGCGTCAGGCTGTGGATGCTGGCAAGCCTGCACGCAGCCGTGATGGCGCAAGCATGCGCGCATTTTCCGCGCGGCCCGCTGCGCCCGGACCAGTTGCAGCTTGCACTGCCGGGCGGTTTTGTCTAAGGCACAGCATCTTTCCGCGTGACCCTTATCCGGCGCAGCTCTCGTAGACAGGAGCGGAGAGAGGTAGCCTCGTCTTTTGAAATGCGCCCCGAGACTGATTGGAGATCACATGCCACTGTATGAGCATGTCATGATCGCGCGTCAGGACCTGTCGAACACACAGGCCGAAGCGCTGATCGAACATTTTGGCGCTGTCCTTGCCGATAATGGCGGGAAACTCGTGGATCACGAGTATTGGGGCGTCAAGACCATGGCCTACAAGATCAACAAGAACCGCAAAGGGCATTATGCTTTCCTGCGCACCGACGCACCGGGCGAAGCGGTG
>SKRP01000273.1 GCA_007118445.1 Natronohydrobacter sp. | reverse complement strand
GCGATGACGCCCGCATCCAGCCCTTTCAGCAGCGACACGCGCTCGCGCAGCGCCGATTCGAAATCCAGCTCGCCATTCATCGCGCGCGCCGTGATATCCGCGACATAGGCCCCGACGCCTGCTTCATCGGCCAGTTCGTCAATGCATTCCTGCGCGATCATCGTGCTGTCCATATCGGCAAGCAGCATCTTCTTGCGCCGCCCCTCGACCGGCTGGAGCGCCAGATCGATGCCCAGCGCCTGCATGTCCTCCCAGACCTGCCAGTGGTTATCCGGCAATGCAGGCAGCGAAAATTCGGCGGCGATTCCGGGATTGAGCCAATGCGCCTGCCCGCCGCCCCAGGCGTTGCGCAAGGCTTCCACTGTCGCGGCATCCAGCTTCGGGGTGGCGGGGTTGGTCAGAAGCGTGGCGACATACATGGGGCGATCCTCCGGGAGCAGGTTTCCGATGGTGAACAGGTGGCGTCGTTTTTGCGCCCTCAAGCGGCGCTCTAGAGCAATTTTCTGACTTGCGCCAGTCGGGAACGGGGCGTAATGGCCAAGGCGGGACACCCTTCCCCAACGAAGGGCATATATCTGGAAGGATACCATGACTGGACCTGCACAACCGGCCAAGCGCCCGGCAAATCCGCGCTTTTCTTCTGGCCCCTGCGCCAAGATCCCCGATTTTTCCCTCGATCTGCTGGCTGATGCGCCCCTGGGCCGTTCGCACCGTGCGGCCGTGGGCAAGGAAAAGCTGCTGGCCGCGATCGAGGGCACGCGCGAAATCCTTGGCGTGCCAAGCGATTACCGGATCGGCATTGTCCCGGCTTCTGATACAGGCGCTGTCGAGATGGCGATGTGGTCGCTCTTGGGGCCGCGCAAGGTGACGATGGTTGCCTGGGAAAGCTTCGGCGCGGGCTGGGTCACGGATGTGGTCAAACAGTTAAAGCTGGATGCGGATGTGCGCACGGCAGACTATGGCCAGATCGTCGACATGGCGGCGGTGGATTACGATACGGATGTGGTGTTCACATGGAACGGCACCACATCAGGCGTGCGGATGCCCAATGGCGACATGATCCCCGATGACCGCGCGGGCCTCACGATCTGCGATGCGACCTCGGCGGCCTTTGCGATGGAGCTGCCCTGGGACAAGCTCGATGTGACCACCTTTTCCTGGCAGAAAGTGATGGGCGGCGAGGCAGCGCATGGCATCCTGATCCTGTCGCCCCGCGCAGTGGAGCGGCTGGAAAACCATACGCCCGCATGGCCGATGCCGAAGATCTTCCGCCTGACCAAGGGCGGCAAACTGATCGAGGGGATTTTCAAGGGCGAGACGATCAACACGCCCTCGATGCTGGCGGTCGAGGATTATCTGGTCGCGCTGGACTGGGCACGCCGCATTGGCGGGCTGGAGGCGCTGATAGCGCGCTGTGAGGCGAATGCGGGCGTGATCGCGGAGTTTTGCGCCACGCATGACTGGATCGCCAATCTGGCAGAGGATCCGGCCACGGCCTCGACGACCAGTGTCTGCCTGAAATTCACCGATCCGACGATTGCGGATGGCGCAGCCTTTGCCAAGGCGGTCGCCAAACGGCTGGAGAAAGAAGGCGTGGCCTTCGATATCGGGGCCTATCGCGATGCACCGGCGGGGCTGCGCATCTGGTGCGGCGCAACGGTCGAGACCTCGGATATTGCGGTGCTCATGGGCTGGCTCGACTGGGCCTATCACGCCGAACGCGCGGCGGCCTGACCAACCAAAGGTGCGTGCACAGCACGCACCCTACACATCCTTTCCCCTTCGTAAGGTGCGTGCTTCGCACGCTCCGCCCACAGATAAAGGAGCCTCCCTCATGGCACCCAAGGTTCTCGTCTCTGACGCGCTTTCTGAAACAGCAGTCCAGATCTTCCGCGACCGCGGCATCGATGTCACTTTCGAGCCCAAGCTCGGCAAGGACAAGGCCCGTCTGCTCGACATGATCGGCGAATTCGACGGTCTCGCCATCCGTTCGGCCACCAAGGTCACGGACAAGGTTCTGGAAGCCGCGACCAATCTGAAAGTCGTGGGCCGCGCCGGGATCGGGGTCGACAATGTCGATATTCCGGTGGCGTCCAAAAAAGGCGTGATCGTGATGAACACGCCTTTCGGCAATTCGGTCACGACCGCCGAACACGCGATTTCGCTGATGATGGCCGTCGCGCGCCAGATCCCCGAGGCCAATGCCTCGACCCATGCCGGCAAATGGGAAAAGTCGCGCTTCATGGGGGTCGAGCTGACCGGCAAGACCCTTGGCGTGATCGGGGCAGGCAATATCGGCGGCATCGTCTGCGACCGCGCGCTTGGCCTGCGCATGAAAGTCGTGGCCTATGACCCTTTCCTGTCGGAAGAGCGCGCCACCAAGCTCGGTGTGACCAAGGTCGAGCTGGACGAATTGCTCACCCGCGCGGATTTCATCACGCTGCATGTGCCGCTGACCGACAAGACCCGCAATATCCTGTCGGCCGAGAACATCGCCAAGACCAAGCAAGGCGTGCGCATCATCAACTGCGCGCGCGGCGGCCTGATCGATGAGGAGGCCCTCGCCGAAGCGCTCAAATCCGGCCATGTCGCTGGTGCGGGCCTCGATGTGTTCGCAGTCGAACCTGCCACCGAAAACCCGCTTTTCGGCCTGCCCAATGTGGTCTGCACGCCGCATCTGGGGGCCTCGACCACGGAAGCGCAGGAAAATGTCGCACTGCAGGTCGCCGAACAGATGTCGGATTATCTGCTCTCGGGCGCAGTGCAGAACGCGCTGAACATGCCATCGGTCACCGCCGAAGAGGCGCGCGTCATGGGGCCCTGGCTGAAACTGGCGCAGCATCTGGGCGCGTTTGCGGGCCAGTTGACCGCAGAGCCGATCAAGGCGATCAACATTCTCTATGATGGTGCTGTGGCCGGGATGAACCTTGATGCGCTGAGCTGCGGTGCGATTGCCGGGATCATGAAGGCGAGCAATCCGGATGTGAACATGGTCTCGGCCCCGGTTGTCGCGAAAGAGCGCGGGGTCAAGATCTCGACCACCACGCAAGCGAAATCAGGCGTGTTCGATGCCTATATCAAGCTGACTGTGGTCACGGATGATCGCGAGCGCTCGATCGCGGGCACAGTGTTTTCCGATGGCAAGCCGCGGTTCATCCAGATCAAGGGCATCACCATCGACGCGGAGGTGGGGGCGGATATGCTCTACACGACCAATCGCGACATGCCGGGGATTATCGGCACACTGGGTCAGACCATGGGCGAGAATGGCGTCAATATCGCGAATTTCACGCTGGGGCGCAGCACAGCCGGGGCGGATGCGATCGCGCTGCTGTATCTCGACGCGCCCGCGCCCGAAGCTGTGCTGGACAAGCTGCGCGCAACAGGCATGTTCAAGCAGGTGCGGCCACTCGCTTTCGACCTGGCCTGATCCTGATGGGGCGGCGGCGCGCAAGGCGGGCCGCCCCGGCTGCATTGGAGGAACGCGATGCGCAGCTATGCGATTGGCGACATTCACGGCCAGCTTGCCCTGCTGCGCGAGGCTCATCGCCGGATCGACGCTGACCGCAAACGCACTCGCGATCACGACGCTCCTGTCGTGCATCTGGGCGATCTGGTTGATCGCGGCCCCGACAGCGCCGGGGTGATCCGATTTCTGCGCGAAGGGATTGCAGGCGGCGCTCCCTGGGTCGTGCTGAAGGGCAATCATGACCGATTGTTCGAACGCTTCCTGACGGAACCTGGCTGGAAAGACCCGCATCTGCGCGCAGAGGTGAGCTATCTGCACCCGCTGATCGGCGGCGCGCAGACGCTGATGTCCTACGGGCTGTACCGCCCGACCGCGCATCACATCAGAACAGCGCGCGAAAAAGCGCTGCGCGCTGTGCCTGCGGAAGACATCGGCTTTCTGCAATCCCTGCCGTTGACCTTCGCCCATGGCGCACTGCTGCATGTCCATGCCGGGATCCGCCCCGGTGTGCCGCTGGATGCGCAGGATGAACAGGATCTGCTCTGGATCCGCGACCCGTTCCTGATGGACAGGCGCGATCACGGGCCGCTGATCCTGCATGGTCATACGGCACTCCCGCGCCCGCGGCATTACCGCAACCGCGTGAATATCGACAGCCGCGCAGGCTATGGCGGGCCGCTCACAGCTGTCGTGATCGAGGGACGACGGGTCTGGCAGCTGCGCGCGGATGAGCGCCATGATCTCGTCCCGGAGTGACCATGGGTAGGGTGCGTGGCAAGCCACGCACCCTACAGCCAGCATCTGCGACCGCGTGTCACCCCCAGGGGTTCTGCCTCCGCGCAGGACCGTCGCTGCGCACCCCGCTCTCCTGTGCCAGTTTTACCAGCGCAGCGATCCGGTTTTCCGTATTCGGGTGGGTCGAAAACAGCTTGTCGCGCTTATGCACATGCAGCGGGTTGATGATGAACATATGCGCGGTCTGCGGGTTCTCTTCAGCGCGGTCGAAATCGATCCGCGAGGCAAAGCCCTGAATCTTCTCGAGTGCCGAGGCCAGCCAGAGCGGGTTGCCGCAGATTTCCGCGCCTACACGATCCGCCTCGTATTCGCGGGACCGTGAAATCGCCATCTGCACGATCGCTGCCGCCATGGGCGCAAGGATCAGCACGGCGAGCGTCGCGATGATCCCCGCCGCCCCCTGATTGCGGTTTCCGCGAAACAGAAAGGCGAAATTGGCCAGCATCGAGATCGCACCTGCAAAAGTCGCGGTAATGGTCATGATCAGCGTGTCGTAATTCCTGATATGCGCCAGCTCATGCGCCATCACAGCCGCCACTTCCTCGCGCGACATGCGGCTCAGCAATCCTGTTGTCGCCGCAACTGCCGCGTTTTCCGGGTTGCGCCCGGTGGCAAAGGCATTGGGCTGGTCTTCCTGGATAACATAGACTTTCGGGCGCGGCATATCGGCATCATCGGCCAGCTGATGCACCATGCGCTGCAGGTCAGGATGCACCTGACTGTTGCATTCCTGCGCATTATGCATCTTCAGCACAGCCTTGTCGGAATTCCAGTAGGCATAGGCATTCATGCCCGCGGCCACGGCCAGCGCAAGGATCAGCCCGGCCCCGCCGCCCAGCAGGTAGCCCACGCCCATGAACAGCGCTGTCATGGCAGCCATCAGAATGGCGGTCTTGGTATATCCCATCATGTCGATCCCTCTGAACCTGCGCAGGATATGGGTCAGGACAGATGACGATACAAGATTTCCGGGTGCGGATCAGGTCCCGAAACGCTCGATCGCACGAAAATCCATCTGCTCCAGCAGCGGGATCATCAGTTCCGGGTCGCCACCTTCTGCACTGAGCAGGACACGGTTTCCGATCATCGCTTTCAGGCTGTCATCCTCGCGCAGAAACCGCACGCGATTGATTCGCTCGATCTGCCCGCCCATCTGCGCGATCATCGCCGAATTGCCCAGCATCATGCCGAGCTGCGCCACGACCGGATTGTCGGCCATCAGGCTCAGTTCAAAACTGCCTTCAGGACCGGAATACTGCGCTTTTGCAATCGTGCCGCCGCCCATGAAGCCCAGCATCTGCCCGGCTTCGGTATCGATCTGGCGCGTCCATCCATCGGGTGCCTCGGGCAGAAAGGCGGCCAGCCCCTGCGCCTTCATCTCGCCCAGCAGGCGCTGCGCCTCGACAAGCTCGTCCTCGGCATATTGCAGATCACCGTCGCGGTAAGCCCCGATGGCGGTTTCCAGCGCATCAACAAAAGGATCGCCCGAAACCGGTGCTGCGATCAGACAGGCGCAGAGGGCAGAGGACAAGGCGCGTCGCATGATATCTCCGTGAATTTTGCCCGACTATGGCGCAGCTGGGCAGTTCGGGCAAGCCTATCGTCAGGCCATCACCCCGGCGTGTCGGAAGACGTCCCGCAGATCGGATTGCGGACGCGCGCCGATATGGCTGATCACCTCTGCTGCGGCCAGCGCGCCCATCCGTCCTGCGGTCGCCATGTCGCGCCCGGTGGCCAGCCCATAGAGAAAGCCTGCTGCGAACTGGTCGCCCGCGCCTGTCGCATCCACCGGCACGCGGCGCGTCACCGGGATCTCCACGCGATCACCCTTTTCGAATATCCAGACCGGGTCGCCCGAGCGGGTGCAGACCACCAGATCACACTCGCGCACGGCCTGGGCCAGCGCATCATCGAGATCATTCGCCTGATAGAGCGACACCCATTCCTGTTCATTGCCAATGACATAATCCATGTCCCGCGCGACCAGTTCGCGGAAATCCGCGCGGTGGCGATCCACGCAGAACGGGTCCGACAGCGCGATCCCGGCCTTGCCCCCTGCGCCCCGGCAGGCGCGCGCGGCTTTCAGAAACGCCTGCTTGCCCTTGTCCTTGTCGAACAGATAGCCTTCAAGAAAGACGATTTCAGAAGCCGCCATCACGGCCTCGTCCACATCCTCGGGGCCAAGTTCCGCGGAAATGCCCAGATAAGTGTTCATCGACCGCTCGCCATCGGGGGTCACGAAGATCATGCTGCGCGAGGTCGGCGCCTCTCCCCCCGCCACAGGCGGATTGACGAAATCCGTGCCTGCTGATTGCGTGTCAGCCGCATAAAACCGGCCGAGCGCGTCATCATGCACCCGGCCTACGAAAGCCGCCTTCAGCCCCAGCGCGCCAACCCCGGCCAGCGTATTGGCAACCGACCCGCCAGAGGCTTCGGCACGCTCTTTCATTGCGCCATAAAGCACTTCCGCGCGGTCACGCTCGACCAGTTGCATGATCCCCTTGCGGATGCCCATATGATCCAGAAACAGGTCATCGACCGTGGCAATCACATCGACAATCGCATTGCCGATCCCGGCGAGTTGATAGGGTTTCAAGGGGTTTTCTCCTCATAGGGGCACAGATCGCGGATCAGGCAGGCCGCGCATAAGGGCTTGCGCGCCTTGCAGGTGTAGCGGCCATGCAGGATCAGCCAGTGATGGGCGTGAAGCTGGTATTCGGCGGGAATGTTGTCCTCGATGGCGCGCTCGACCGCATCGACATCGCGCCCCGGACAAATGCCCGTGCGGTTGCCGACGCGGAAGATATGCGTATCGACCGCCTGCGCAGGCATCCGCCACCACATGTTCAGCACGACATTGGCGGTCTTGCGCCCGACACCGGGCAGCGATTGCAGCGCAGCACGCGAGGACGGCACTTCGCCGTCATAGTGATCGACCAGAATCCGGCTCAGCTTGATGACATTCTTCGCCTTGTTGCGAAACAGGCCAATGGTCTTGATGTGTTCGATGACGCCCTCTTCGCCCAAGCCCAGCATCTTTTCGGGCGTGTCGGCCACGGCGAACAACCCGCGCGTGGCCTTGTTCACGCCCATATCAGTCGCCTGCGCCGAGAGCGCCACAGCGACCACCAGCGTATAGGCGTTGACATGCTCCAGCTCGCCCTCGGGTTCAGGGTCTGCCGCGTGGAAACGGGCGAAGATCTCGCGGATCGTTGCGTAATCGAGCTGTTTTGCCATCGGCCTGTCTATGCCCTGCGCGCGCGACAGGGGCAAGCATTCAGACGCGCGCCATCGCCGCCAGGTCCAGCGCGACCGCATCGCGCATCAGGGCGCGCACAGCCTCGGTGAAATACTCGCCATCGCCGGGATGGCTGTCGCCCTGATGGATCACCAGCGGCGGCAACAGCATGAATGGCGCCCGCCCGCCCTTGCGGGCCTGAACGATCACGCGCCGCGCCGGACGTTGCGCACGCGCGGCCAGCGGCAACACCGTGCAAGCGGCGCGCGGCAGCAGCCCTGCCAGCAAATCGGGCAGGCGCTCGGTCAGATGGATGAAAGTGACATAGCCGCCATCCCGGCAGCGGCGCAGGGCAG